>DAISZW010000056.1:0-18499 GCA_036824595.1 Ignavibacteriaceae bacterium | reverse complement strand
ACGCCTGTGCCCCATACAAAACCTGAATTCAATTCCGGGTTTTCTGTCGAGAGAATTACTCTTTGTCTCGAGTAAGAAGGATTAGATGCATTTGCAATATTATGTGAAGTTACATAAAGAGCGCTTTGGTAAACGCCCATGCTTCTTCTGGCAATATCAAATAGTCTGCTTATTCCCATTAGATTTTCCTATCTAAAACAGGTTTGTCTTGATTAGAAAGAGCGGACATTATTTCTTTAATAAAATTTCTTGAGTGATCAATTAAGATTTTATTTTTATTGTTTGTATCAACAATATTTTTCACCAAATCAGTTATTGTTCTTCTCAGGGCGGAAAGATTTTCGTACTCTTTTTTATAGATACCTTTGATGCTTTCTAGAAATCCTTTGAAGCCCGGAGTTTTAATTTCCAGGTTATTTTCTTTTATAATATTATCCATCAGCTCGGCAGTTAAATTTTGATTTTCATCGATGGAGTTTAAAATTTTTTCCTGGTTCATAACCGATTCTTCCAGTTCGGCAAGATTGTTTGTAATTAATGCTTTCTGCTGGAGGCAAATAGAATGAAAATAGGAATTTAAATCATTCTTATTCTTTTCAGTGATTGATTCCAATTCCTTTAATTTCCCGGTTCGGGGCTTTTCTGCAGTATCATGTGATTTCATTTCAACGGACATTTTAAGCCTCACTTAAATGATTAAAATAACCAATTACTCTAGCTACATAGTTTTTTGTCTCCTCAAAAGGAGGAATACCGTTATACTTTTCTACATTTCCGGGTCCGGCATTGTATCCGGCTAAAGCAAGCTTAATATCTCCACTATATTGTCGAAGCAAATCGGCTAAATATTTAGTCCCACCCAGAATATTTTCTTTAGGATCCCAGATATTATTTACACCCAAATCTTTCGCTGTAGAATCCAATAATTGCATTAAACCCTTCGCTTTTTGCGAAGAAACGGCTTTTTCATTTGCTGCCGATTCCGCAAGAATTACGGATTTAATAATGTTTTTATCAATTTTATAAGTATTTGATGCTTCTTCAATAAAATCTTCGTATTTATTAAGCCTGTTTAGTGAATTAATGCTGGGAGAAAAAGTTGGAATATCAGCATCAATTTTTAATTGCATCGGTTTTTGTAATGAGTATTTAGATCTATTTAGGAAAATAGGCGAAGTCATAGGCAAAGTCTTTAAGTCTTCGCCTGTTAATTTTTTATAGATTATTTCAGCTACTCCGAGCCCTTTTCCCTTTGAAATATGATCGGCAATTTCGGTTTCGAAAATTGAATCATAAAAATCTCCGCCGTAGCTTTCTTCCCCGAATAAACCGTTGTTTGTGCTGTTCATGCTCTTTATCAGCATTGAAGTAAGGAGGCTCTCAAATCCCTTCGCGGCCTCAGCGATTCTCTGTTTTTCAGATTCTGAATATTCTGATTTTATATTAACTGTCTTTTTATCTGAATCTATTCGAGAAGTTGTAAATTTTGGGGTGTGAAACTCATTGATTTCCATCAGATTATCACCAATTCACCAACTAATGCACCTGCTTCTTTTAATGCCTGGAAAATTGCAATAATATCTTTAGGTGTTACTTTAAGAGAGTTTAATGCAGACGCCACTTCCTGTACATTTGTAGCCCCTTGTATTGCAACGGTATTTGTAGAATCCTGGGAAGCATAAGGTACCAGGTTCTGCAGAACAACCGTACTTCCGCTGGAGAAGGCTCCGGGCTGTGAAATGATAGGATATGATCTTATTGTAAGATTTAGACCGCCGTGTGAAATTGTTACAGGCTTAATTCTAACATTATTTCCTGCAACAACAGTTCCGGTCCGTTCATTTAAAACGACTTTCGCTGCAAAATCGGTTTCAACGGAGATTGACTCCAGTTCTGCTAGAAATGATACAGCATTATTCTGCCTGTCTGCAGGAATTTTAATTTTTATTTCTGCAGCATCCACCGCAGCTGAAGTACTTTCGCCGAATACGGCATTAATCGCATTAACAATATTATTTGATGTGGTTAAATCAGGCTCTTTTAAAAAAAGGCTAATCTCCTGCTGAGATGTTCCGTTTGAAGGAGAGCTAATCTGCTCATTTAAAATCCCGCCTCTTGGAACGCGTCCTGCAAGCGAATGGTTTTTTGCTATTCTGCTGCCGGTGGGTGTATTAATGTCGAACCCGCCTACGGAAATTGGTCCTTGTGCAAAAGCATATACTGTTCCGTTAATTCCTGAGAGGGGAGTCATTAATAATGTTCCGCCTAAAAGACTTGTCCCGTCTCCCATTGAAGCAACATTTACATCAAATTTAGCTCCCGGCTTTAAATTCGAATTAATTGAAGCTGTTACCATTACTGCCGCGACATTTTTTGTTTTAAGAGCTTCCTGGGAAACAGTAATGCCGAATCTTTTCAGCATGCTTGTTATTGATTGAATGGTAAAAGAAGATCTGTGGCTGTCACCGGTTCCGGCAAGACCAACAACCAATCCATAGCCGATGATCTGTTCAGATTTGTCTCCTGTTAAATAAGCAACATCCTTAATCCTTTGTCCAATTAAGGAAGGGGAGACAATTATCAAAAAAATTATAAGACAGCGGACTGTTTTCATAAAAGCACCTAAAATATCCAGTGGAAAAATTTTGTCAGCCAGCCTGGTTCCTGGGAATCATGGATGAGGCCCGTTCCTTCAAAAATAATTTCAGCATCGGAAAGGTTGTATGAAAGAACAGAGTTATCTGCCATGATATCTGAAGTCCTGACAATTCCTTTTATTGAAACAATCTGTTCTTCGCCGTTAATAATAATCTTTCTGCTTCCTCTTACAATAAGATTACCATTGCTAAGAACCGAATCAATTGTAGCGCTTATTTTTGTTCTGACCATTCCGCTGGTTTTTGCAGAACCGGAACCTTCAAATTCATTTTTAGTACCGAGTCCAACATCGGCATTAGGAATTGGCTCTTTAGCTACATTGCCGCTAAGATTGAACCCAAGATCACTGCTTCTCCCGGAAGATTTTTCAGCATTGTTGGAAGCCTGTGAAGATTCAATCACAATAATGGTGATTGCATCCCCGATTTTATTCGCCTTTTGATCCGCAAAAAGAGACTTGAATGAATTTTCTCTCATATCCTGGGCAATAAGGGAAATGTTAAGAAAAAATATAATACTAAGCCAGAGGCTAACGGGAGTTCTCCTAAGAAATCCGTTTAGGCGTTTCTTAAAGAGAAGCCTCCGGCTTAAATAAAATTTTTTGTTCATTTAATTACTCAATTATTATTACTTTATTTAAATCTTCTACTTTTGCCTTAAAGAGTTTGCGGGAGCCATTCACAGGTATTTCGATTTTTATAACATCTCCTTTTGCACCCTCTTGTTTGCTGAACGCTTCAGTGGAAACCGAAACATTGCCTCTTTCGAGGATGGCTGCAATCTTATCGCCGGCAAAAACCAGAGGTTTTTTCTTTGTTATTTCATTTATAAGAACTGTTCCCGGATTAATTGAAATTTTAACTTCGTATTGATTTAACTCATCAAATGAGGTGAATGGAGTTCCGTTTAATTCTGCGACATTGATTTTTGTTAAGCGGAAATCTTCTTGTGAAAGAGGTTCATCCTTTTTTATCAGTTTAGTTGAGAGCAATAAATTTTTGTAAAGTTTTAATCGCAAATTAAGAATTGTTCTCAATTCTTCGTTATTATGTACCAGCTTAATTTGGACATAGGCCAAATCGCCTTTTATCAATAATGGAGTGTCTTCAATAATTTCCGCTTTATTCTTTTTTTGATCCCATTGCCGGGATATTATTTCATATTCAAAGCTGTCAAAAGATGATAGATTCTTCCTGAGGTGGTTTTCCAATTGCTGTTTAAAATCAGCCTCAGGCGCATGCAAGATTGAAAAGAATATAATCGAGAAAATCCAGGAGAACATTAATTTTTATCCTCTTTTCAGATTATTTGCCATTGTCATCATCTCTTCCACTGTTTTTACGGTCTTTGAATTTATTTCATAAGCTCTTTGAGCAGAGATCATCGAAATCATTTCTTCAACAATATCTACGTTTGAAGATTCAAGGAAACCCTGCATAACTTCGCCGAATCCTTCGCTTCCCGGAATACCTAAAAGCGGAGCCCCCGAAGCCGGAGTTTCCACATATAAATTATCGCCTATTGCTCTGAGGCCGCCGGGATTTATAAATCTTACAAGTTCTATATTTCCAATTACAAAACTGTTTCCGCTGCGTTCGTGAGCTTCAATAGTACCGTCGCGGCCTATCGCAATGCTCAAAGTGGTATCATCTATTTTTATATCGGGCTCCAGGTAATATCCGCTGTTGTTTACGATTGCACCTTCGGAATTAATTTTAAACGCTCCGTCTCTTGTATACGCATAAGTGCCGTCCGCTTTTCTTAACTGAAAGAAACCTTCACCTTGAATTGCTGCATCGAGTTGATTGTTTGTCGCAGTAAGATCGCCCTGCAGAAATATTTTCTGCGTAGATGCCGGCTGAACTCCGTTGCCAATCTGTATTTTGTCACTGCTGGGTTCATATATTCCCGGAGTAGAGGAGGAGAGGGGATTAATCTGAACATCCTGGTACATTAAATCCTTGAATTCAGCTTTGTTTTTCTTAAAGCCTGTAGTATTAATATTGGCTATATTGTTGGAGATTACTTCAACATTAACCTGCTGGGCATACATGCCGGAGGCTGCGGTTCTTAAGGCTCTTGTTGACATTTTTATATTCCTTTTATTTTATATTTTCCCGATTTCATTGGCTTTGCCGAGCGAATCATCCAGTGAAAGCATCATTTTGTAACCCGCTTCATAATCGGAATTTGTCTGAATCATATTTTCCATTTCAATAACAGGATTAATATTCGACTCTTCGATGTAACCTTGAAGCACCTGGAAATAAACAGGATCAGCTTCTTGGAATCTTCCGTCTTCAAAAACGAAATTTGTTGCATTTACTTTTCTCAATTCGGAATGATTATCTATCTGGGCAATCAGTAAATGATCAATAATTTGATCGCCGGCTCTGATTTCACCATCCTGAGTAACAATTATATCGGTTTCCTTGTTTAGCATTAGCTGCGAAAGATTAATCTCCCCGTTTTTGCCGATAACTCTGTTCCCTTCTTCCGTAACTAAAAATCCGTCTCTGGATAATGCGAATCGGCCGTTGCGGGTCAGTTCAAGCCCTCTTTCTGTTTTCACAGTAAAGAAAGCCTTACCGGAGAGATAAAAATCAAATGTATTCGAAGTAGCTGAAGGAGTTCCTTCCTGGAAATCTGTTATCTGCCGTATTTTGATATCCCCGGCTTTTGATATAACCTCAGCAAAGGGAACGTCTCTTTTAAAACCTGTTGTGTTCATGTTCGCAAGATTATTTGCAATTACTTCCATGCTTTTCATTTTTCCGTCGAGGCTTCTCCCGGTGAGGTAAATTCCTTTTATCATTAAAACTCCTCTGCTTTATTTTGGAAATCAAAACATTTTTTGCTTGAAACTATCTGCTCCAATTGATACGATCTTATTTTTGATGCTAGTTGAAATTCTCCTTTGGCAATACTCAAATTTTTCGCAGCTTTTGAAATATTATTTCCCGGTTTCTTAGTTATTCCGTCAATCAAACAGAACGGATCAGCGCACAATAATTTTCTAATATTATTCGGATCTAAAGTAACCGATCCGGAATCTCCTGCAGATAAACTCTCTTTAATAGTCTTTATGTTATTAATAAATGCCGTTTCTTTTTTCATTTTAAATAATTTTAAAATCAGCATCAGCAATGTTATTCCCAGTATAAACATTACCGCAGCAAGGGTTTTAATTTTTGATTCAGCTGAAATTGAAGTAAGTGAATTGTACTGCCTGAGGATAAAAGCGAAGAATTCTTCGGAGAAATTTGCTTCCTTTATTAAGTCGGCAGAAAAGCTTGTCCGTCCGGGATTTTCTTTTGCGAATTTTATTTGTTCTTCAACTATCCCGGCAATATTAATAGAGTCTTTAGATCCGGTGAAATTTTCACTAGCCCCAAGCGCAGATAAAGTGAGGTTCAGCAAAGCGGATATTATTATAAATTTAATTAACATATTGTTCTCTTCAACGGAAAGTTTAGAATAACTGCAGTCCCTTTATTCATTTCAGAGGATAATTCAATTTGTCCTTCGTGCATGGTTATCAGATTCTTAAGAACTTTTAAGTTTATATTTTCCGGATTGGTTTCAAGTGTAATGGGATCGGTAGATATAATTATAAGCTGTACATGCTCTTTCTGATGCCTGGTGCGGATTAAGTATCCGCCGCCATGCCCGTTTGCAGATTTTAATAAGCCGAAGGTTGAAATGAAAAGCTGCTTTAAATATATAGGAGAACTTAAAATCGGCGGAAGATCATTCTCGAGATCAGGAACAATTTCATAATTATTATTTAAAAAAGAAGAACTGAACAACTCCAGAAATTCATTTAAGGATTCATTTAAACAGCACGGCTGCTGAGGGAATTTATTATCCTTATTAATATCCGAAAATTTCAAGACGCTCTTTAGAAGTTTATCGACTTTGGCTACGTGTTTCTTTACACTATTTATTTCTGTAAAACTCTTTTGGTTTAATGACAAACCCGGTCTCATAGGGGGTTTGTGCGTACTTCCTGTTTCCAGCAGACCTATACTGCTGAGTATTACCTGTAAAGATGAAAGAATCTCCTGGCTAATCCCAATAGTAAGTTCACCGACAGCCGAAAGCCGGCAGTCCTTTAGGAGTTTGGACTGGTAATGCTGGGTTTCTGTATAAGCATCCGCCAATTCTCTTTTCTTGTAAAGAAAACTTAGATGTGAAATAAAATAATTTGAGAGGAGTGTCAGATATTTAAAATCAATAGACGAATAATTTAGCTTCTCAAGAACAGTTTCAATGCAGATTAATCCCTTTTTATTTGCTCCCTCAAATACCGGGATTACGATTTTGTTAAACGGAATTTCGGAAACTAAGAATTTTATCTTGCCGTCTTTAAAAATCTGTTCCAGATCTTTATTAAGCTCCGATAAAACTTTATTATCATCTTTCCTGCTTGTGTACTCTAATCTTAGGTTCAGCTCCTTATCAAACAGGAACAGTGATAATTCTTTACAATATTGAAGTTCGGTAACTTTGTCTTTATAAACCGAGATCAGCAACTGCTGATCATGATTATTATGAATTTCATCTGCGAACTGGGATAACTTCATCAGATAGTTGGGATATGCGCTGCCGGCATTGAGTATTTGTTCTTCAATTACAGATTGCGGCTGCTGTTTAAAAACTGTTTTTGGTGAATAATTTATCATTCCTGTATTTTTATCTAAATCCTTATTAAGCCTTGAAAGAAAGGATTCATACTGCATAGTATTTTCTTTAATCAATCTCATTCTTCAGGTCTTCCAGATTAATTAACAAAATGCTGTTCAGATCTCTTATATAATCATTCAATCTTTCTACATTCCCGAACTTAAGGTACTCTACTAT
This sequence comes from Ignavibacteriaceae bacterium, assembly GCA_036824595.1. Taxonomy (GTDB): domain Bacteria; phylum Bacteroidota; class Ignavibacteria; order Ignavibacteriales; family Ignavibacteriaceae; genus DATKLQ01. The sequence continues at coordinate 10,978 of DAISZW010000056.1, read as the reverse complement.
ATTTAAATCCAATTTCAATTCGTCATCCCATTCATAACCTTCTATGTCGACAGATGAAGCCACATAATCAGCCAGATTAATTATTGCTGATAAACTTTTATTTTCAGATTCTGAAGGATTATGATGGTGCCGGATTGCATTGATAATTGGTTCCGGGAAATTCCATTTGGCAGCCAGATGGTAACCTATTTCTTCATGTGTCAATCCGAGTATTTCCTTTTCAACGGCAAGATGATCGCTTTGCTTGGTGTTATACATATCGTAAATATCATTGAATTCCTTCTCGAAATACTTTTGTATTGTGGAAATTCCAAGATCGTGCAGAAGTCCGGCCGTAAACGATTCGCCGATTTTCGGGTAGCCGGTATTTTCAGCAATTCTCTTGCACATCCCGGCAGTCAGCAATGAATGAAGCCAAAAAGATTTTCTGTTCCAGTGTGTAGAATCGTTTCCTTTTACAACTTCAAGAATGGTAAGCGTCAGCAGCACGTTTTTCAATTCTCTGAAGCCGATAATTGTAAGTGCAAAATCAACCGTCGATACTTTTCTCGGCAATCCGTAGAATGGGGAGTTTGCTATACTTAGAATTTTTGCAGTCAGGCCCTGATCTTTATTAATCAGCTTCACAAGATCAAAATTTGTAACTGACTTGTGTTCAAGTAAGTCAGAAACTTCAATCATTATAGCCGGCATGGCCGGAAGATTATTTATACGGCTTAATCTGTTTTTCGTATGGTTCGCTGTATTAGGCATTGATAAACGCTATCCTTGACTTTAGCTCTTTAATAATTTTTGTATGGACTTGTGAAACTCTGGAAACAGTAATATTTAATACTTTTGCTATTTCCTTGTAATTTAATTCTTCATAATAGTACAAGCTTATTATTAACCTGTCTCTTTCGTTTAACTCTTTTATTGCTTTAAATAAAATTTCTTTTGCTTCGTTGTTCTGCAGAGTATCGTCCGGCCCCTCTGTATTGTCCGAAATAGTCTCATAAACCAAACAGCTTTCTTCATCGTCGATGGAAGAATTCAAAGAAACCCTGGAATAATATTTTTGTTCTTTTCCGTCTGAAGAAACTATTTTTGGATTCAGCTTCAGTTTCCTCAGCTCGTCAATGATTTTCCCTTTTATTCTTTGAATTGCGTACGTTTCAAACTTTGTCCCAATGCTTGGATCAAAACGGTCTATTGCTTCGCTTAAGCCTTCGATTCCAAACTGGAAATAATCCCTTTCGTCAAGCAGTTCCGGATTTGCAAAATTTGATTTATGGATTACATAGTGAACGAGCTTTAAATAATTTTGTACAAGCTGTTTTTTTAATTCCGGTTTCAAGTTTTTCTTATACCGCGTCCATAACTGGCTGTTATCCATAATCAATGACCTTCCGGACTTTCTTTAGCTGTTTTCTTATTGTTATCCGTATTTACCGGCCTCCGGCTTAAAGATTTTGCTAGAAAAAGTATTGTAATCTGTACAAGGATTGTGACTGCCAGAGATATAATTAATGACCTGAAAAGAATATCCTTTATATCCAGACCGTTCCTGGAAAAAATGATTAAAGAAATAAAGAATAACAGTAATCCGATTTGTAAAGGTATTTTATCCATCTTTTTAGAAAATGTTTGAAGGAAAAATTCAAAATGCATACCACCTATGCAGTTTCTTTTTTATCGGTTTACCGGGAAAGAATTGGAGAGTCTTTTTTAGCTCTGGTGAATATTAGCCATCTGTTGGATTTCAACTAATCCCGCTGCAAGCTTTTTAATTTGAGAAAAGGTTTTTGAAACAGGGTTATTTACGTTAGAACACGTATATTTTTTCATAAATGGAGTTTGATCGATAATGGTGCGAATTATTTCTTCATTGTACTCTACCATTCCAAGAAGATTGAGTTTTTCTCTCAGGAAATTGACCGAAGCAGAATTTAAATTGACGAATGTATTTTTACCTTCTTCCAAACTGCTGCATTTGTTTATTACTACGGTTTTATAACCTTTATAAGAATTTGCCTTCATGACCTTCAATAATACGTATGCATCCATTACGGATGTAGGTTCGGGAGTTGTCGCAATGACACTGATATCCGAATCGTTCAGGAAATTAATTACATTCTCACCGATTCCTGAACCTGTATCGAGGAAAATAAAATCGTATTCCTTCGCCAAATCGCGAAGTTCCTTAAAAAACTTTCCTATAATATTTCCGGAAAGAAGGGGATGATTAAGTTTTCCAGATTCACCAAAAATAAAATGAAGCTTGTTGTCTGCTTTGAATATTAAATCGGCAAGTGAGCAATTACTTTCAAAGTAATCACAGATATTTTTTGATACAACGGCATTAAGCATCAAGTGAATACTTGAGAGATTTAAATCCAGATCGATAAGGAGTATTCTTTTATTTCCGGATAATGCAATTGCGGTATTTAGAGAAAGAAAGCTTTTTCCCGTCCCTCCCTTGCCGGAGCCGAAAGCAACTATTTTCGGCTCGCCTCGAATTGAATTTTCCGGTTTAGCAGGATTCTCTCCATTAAGCTTGTTTAATTCAATTAATCTTGCGGCCTGGCCGGCCGATTGTAATTCATTGTATTTGCCGGAATGATTCATTTAGTAATCTTGCCGGTATAAATCATATTGGCTATAAATTCCGAATCAGCCGCGATAATATCGTCCGGGATTACCTGGCCGTTTGACAAGAAACTTATCGGCGCATTTTTCTTAACTGATACGTTAAGTATATTTCCAAAAGTTACGGCTTCATCTATTTTCGTATAGATGACGGAATTATAGTTAAACAGCTTGAACTTCTTCAAAACATCTAACAGAAGCTTAGTGGAGCTTGTTGAGCTTACGACTAAGTAAGTTTCATCTACTCCGGCGGTATTTAAAAATTCTTTGGCTTCATAAAGCTGTTCGATATTATTCTGGCTTCTGCCTGCAGTATCAATAAAGATTAAATCTTTCTTCCTGAATTTGTTTATAATCTCCTTCATTTCTTTTGCTTCATAAGCAACCTTCAGTTCAATATTGCTTATCTCGGAGAATATCTTCAATTGGTCGATAGCTCCTAAGCGGTAGGTATCTATCGAAATTAAACCTACGTCAAGGTTATGTATTAATTTTGAAATAACCGAAAGTTTTGCAATACAGGTTGTTTTTCCTACTCCGGTCGGTCCGACTAATGCAACTTTTTTTCCTTTTTTGTTTCTTTCCAGCTTAAGCTTATTAGTGGGAATTAAGGATGCTATGCTGGAAAGAACATAGCTTTCAGCAGTTTCCGGGCTGAGTAACTTTTCATAATTTTTCAGGCCTTCTGCGATTGTCTTTAGGGCAGATTTCAAAACATCTCTATGATGTAGAGTATCAAAAATTTTCTTTAATTCAACATTTACTGGTTTTTGTTTTAATGAGTTATGGTCTCCCTTATCCAGCTCCGGTAATTTTGAAACGTTTGCATGATCAGGAATAATTCTTTCCGGCTGATGAGATTGTGCAGCTAACCGCCGGTTGAATATTTTTTCCTTTAATTGAGCAATTTCATTTTCATAATCTAAACCCGAGTTTAATATTCCGTTTTCTTTAACCTCATAGTTTTCCTTCCTTTTCATGTTTGATGGAATTTCAGGAAGCTTTCTGTCATTGATAAGTGAAAACTCAGGTTCATCCTTTTCAATTCCTGCGGTTACTTCAAACAACTTTTGTTTTATTTTACCGCCGTTAACATCACTTCTCTGAGTTGACTCTATTACTCTCGTTCCAAGAATAATTGCTTCACCGCCCAGCTCTTCTTTCATTTTTTGCGCTGCTTCTTTAAGAGTGGGCGCGGAAAATTTTTTAATCTGCATATACTACCTCTATTTTATCAATGAATTCTATTTCAATATTAGACGGAAGCTCCGAATAAGATAAAACTGCGAAATCGGGATAGCTCGAGTTAATTAACCGGTAAAAGTAAGGCCTTATAGTAGCTGATGTAATGATTACAGGAATATATCCCAGCGTTTTAAATTTTTGCACAGCTGTGTCGAGTTTTTTATTTAATTCGGCAAGAGTTGCCGGACTTAGGCCCAGTGTATGAACGGCTTCTTTCTGGCTCTGCAAAGATTTTGTAATTGCACCTTCAATATTTTCACCTAGTACCGCCGAATGAATGATCCCGTTATTATCTTTGTAAATATTTGCTATGGTTTCACCTAATGAATGCCTCACGTATTCAGTCAATACATCAATATTTTTTGTTACTTTTGAGTAATCGATCAGAGCTTCAAGTATCTGCACCAAATCTTTAATAGGGATTAATTCTTTAAGAAGATTCTGGATAACTTTCTGAATTGTACCCAGAGACAAGACTTCTTTGTTTATATCATCGATTACAGCCGGATAATCTTTTTTAATATTCTCCAAAAGATTTTTTACTGCCTGCCTGGATATAATTTTATCGAAATTTCTCTTTAAGGTTTCCTGTAAGTGAGTTGAAAGAACTGAAGTACTATCCACTACTGTAAACTCCAGCAATTCTGCTTTATCTTTTTCTTCCTTTGTAATCCAGTAAGCATTTAAATTGAATGCCGGATCTTTTACAGGTATGCCGGAAAGTTTTTCTTTTATATGACCTGGATTCATTGCCAGATATCTTTCCGGCTGGAGTTCATAATATGCAACGATGTTGCCTTTGATCTTAATTAGGTATTGATTAGGATCTAACTGGAGATTATCGCGTACTCTTACCGGAGGAATTAGTACACCGTACTCCAATGCAAGAAATTTTCTTGTAGATGAAATTTTATGGAAAAGACTGCCGCCTTGTTTTTCATCGACAAGAGTGATTAATCCGTAGCCGATTTCAATTTCAATCGGATCAACCTGAAGGTACTGCTCAACTTTTTCTTCCTGAGGTTCCGCAGATTCCTCGGCCGTTTCTGCCGCTAGCAGTTCGTTCTCGTTCTTTTTTGTAAAATAAGAGCCTACTCCTAAGGAAATACCCAGCAGTGCAAAAGGAACTGCAGGCATCCCCGGTAATAATGCAAATAGGAATACTGCCCCTGATACTGTTGCTAGGACTCTCGGATTTCTAAGCAATTGAGTTTTCATCTGGAAATCAAGTGAGGTACCGGCAGCACTTCTGGTTACCACTAATCCAGCCGCGGTTGCAATAAGAAGTGCGGGAACCTGGCATACAAGACCGTCCCCGATTGTTAATATTGTGTATGTGTGCAGCGCATCGGTGAAAGTTAATCCTTTTTCAACCATACCGATTATAAATCCGGCGATGATGTTTATCCCGTTAATTATTAAGCCTGCTATGGCATCACCTTTAACGAATTTGCTTGCACCGTCCATTGCACCATAAAATTCAGCTTCCCGGCTGATATTATCTCTCCTTAGCCTTGCTTCTGCTTCACTTATTAATCCTGTATTGAGATCCGCATCGATAGCCATCTGCTTCCCGGGCATAGCATCCAAAGTAAACCTTGCTGCAACTTCAGAGATTCTTCCCGAACCTTTGATTATTACAATAAATTGAATTACAACTAGAATAATAAAGATGATGAATCCTACAATATAATTCCCGCTCACTACGAATGATCCGAATGATTCGATTACTTTCCCGGCATAACCGTCAATTAAAATTAATCTTGTGGAGCTGATGTTCAATGAGAGTCTGAACAAAGTTAAAACAAGAAGAAGTCCGGGGAAGACCGAAATATCGAGCGGAGATTTTATATAAAGGGATACGATTAAAATCAAAACTGCGGCGGTAATATTTATTGCAAGGAAAAAATCAAGCAGCCCGGGAGGCAGCGGTATAAGCATTAAGGCTAGCATAAAGATCAGCCCGAATGCCAATAATATATCGCTGTTTTTTCCGAAAATTTTCATATTCAGATTATTGATGTCTTTGCTTTGTTATTTTTCAGTTGGTATACATAAGCCAGAATTTGAGCGACTGCCTGGAAAAATACAGCCGGAATTTTATCTCCTACATCGCAGAGTTTATAAAGCTGTCTTGCCAGTTCACGGTCTTCATGCTGGGGTATATTATTTTTTAATGCTATTTCTTTAATGCGGACAGCTATTTCGTCTACACCTTTTGCAACTACCTTCGGAGCCGAGTCTTTATTCATCTCATATTTCAGGGCAATTGCATAGTGCGTTGGATTTGTAATTATGACATCTGCCGTCGGAACATCCTTCATCATCCTGCTGTGAGCCATCTGAATCTGAATTTTTCTTATCCTGGATTTTATGTACGGGTCGCCTTCCGTCTGCTTATGCTCTTCTTTAACTTCCTGTTTAGTCATCATCATATCTTTTTTAAATTTCTTCTTCTGGAAAACCAGATCAATCACCGAAATTATTCCGAACACTAAGGCAATTTTCCAGAGGAATGAGTAACCGGAGTTGATCATAAAAGAAACAATTTCATCAACAGTTAAATCGATAAGTTTTGTTGATGAGGCTATCAAGTCGTTTAAAATCAGATATGCGAAAATCCCGATTACTACCACCTTCACCAGCGATTTTGCTATTTCTAAAAAAGACCTTGACGAGAATAATATTTTTTTAATTCCCTTGATAGGATTGAATTTTTCTAATGTAGGCAGTAATGCCTTGGGAGTTATTTTAAAACCTACCTGAGAAACAGAAGCAATAAATGCAACAATCATAATTGAAGCTAAAACCGGGCTGACAGTAATTAAAAAAAATAAGAATCCTTCCAATGCATAATCGCTCAAAAGATTTTTATTTATCTCGAGAACATCTAAAGAATTGAATATCCTGATTGTCAATTTTGAAAGCATGGAGCCGATATGCTGGTGAGATAAATAAAGTATCAGCAGCCCCGTTGTAAAGATTGCAAATGAATTGATCTCTGCACTCTTTGCAACCATTCCTTTTTCTCTTCCTTCATGGAGTTTCTTGGAACTCGGCTGTTCAGTTTTTTCCTGTCCTTCTGCTTCCGCCATTTCAGGTTACCATCGCTTTTAAAAGATGAAAAAGATTATCTTCATATTCCTTCAAGAGGTTTTTAATTGTGTAAACATAAAGGGGAGTGAGCGCAAACAGGAGAAAAAATCCCAATCCGATCCTTAAAGGCTGCGAAACAAAAAAAATCTGCATCTGCGGAATAACCCGGGCGAGGATTGCTTCGGCTATATTTACAAGAAAGAAAGATACTATGAAAGGGGAGGAAATCTTTACGGCAATAATAAAGACTGCAGCAGAGTGCCCGATTATTAATTCGTATAAAGGTTTGCTGAAGGAAAAGTCCCCGATTTGCATTAATTGAAAAGACTGGGCCAATCCTCTAATTATATAGTGATGACCGTTTATAAGAAAAAAAATTAGGATGGCGCCGATATAAATTACTTCACCGATTATATTGTTCTGTGTATCTTCCGCAGGATTAAAAACATCGGCAATCGCTAAACCCATTTCAAATCCTATAAGTGTTCCGGCGTAGGAAATACCGTAAAAAACCAGGTTGAGCATAAACCCAAGTATTAAGCCGGAAAAAATTTCTTTTAACGCTGTAATGGAAATCCACCAAAGAGAGAATTGTACATTAAGTCCGGAAGTATTTGTGCTTAAAAAAACCATGTATGAAATTAAAAAAGCCAAAAAAAGCTTCGGGATCATGGGGAACGCTTTATGTCCCATTACCGGAGCGGCTATAAAAGCAGAGGTTATTCTGAGAAAAATGAGGAGGACAATTATAAAGTCTTTTACCAAGATGTTCGTCATTTTATAACCGTGCTGAACATTGTAAAAAACCTTGTAGTAATTTCAATCATCTTGTCCATTATCCAGGGAAGCAGAAAAATTAAAGTCAATGCAGTGAATAATATTTTCGGGACGAACGTTAAGGTCATTTCCTGCAGAGAAGTGGCTGCCTGAAAGAGAGAAATAATAACTCCCACAACTAGAGATACTCCCAAAATCGGGAGAATAATTATTAAAGTGGTATAAAAAGTTTCTGTTAAAATTTCAATTACCAATTCTTCAGTCACTATGAAAAACTCCTAACTAATGAACTTACAATTAAATTCCATCCGTCAACCAGAATAAACAATAGAATTTTAAAGGGAAGCGAAACCAGCATTGGCGGCAGCATCATCATTCCCATTGACATAAGTATGCTCGATACGATCATATCAATCATTAAAAATGGTATAAAAAGAAAGAAGCCTATGATAAATCCGGCGCGTAATTCACTTAAAGCAAAAGCCGGAATAACAATATAAGTCGGCAATTCAACCCGACTCTTGGGACGGTTTAAATTCGAGAGGCTGATGAATAATTCCAGATCTTCATCTCTCACATTTTTAAACATAAAATCTCTTATCGGTTCGATTCCTTTGTTGTAAGCCGAGTCGAGAGACATCTTCCCGTCCATTAAAGGTTTTAATGCTTCATCGTTCACTGATTTCCAGGTAGGGGCCATTATAAAAAAAGTGATGAACAGTGCAATTCCGGCGAGCAGCTGGCCCGGCGGCATCTGCTGTGTACCCAGCGCATTTTTCAGAAAGTGAAAAACTATTATGATTCGTAGGTAAGAAGTTGTCATTATCATTATCGAGGGTGCTAATGCAAGCACCGTCATCAATAGAAGGATCTGCAGTGTAACGGAAATGTCGTCAGGCGAATCAGCGGTTCCGATATCTATCCCTATTTTCGGTAGCGGAATAGTTGGGTTCTGCTGAGCAAAAATTCCATCCTGAGCCAGCATAAGAAATAAAATTATAACTTGTAAAAACAATCTTAACCTGTTCATTTAAAACCCAGGTTCTTTTTCAGTATGCTTAAAAAATTTTCTTTATCGAAATTTGGATTTATTTCATTTTGAGGAATTAATGAAGATTCCATATCCTTGAGAACTGTAATAGAATGTTCGCTGATTCCAAGCACGAGCAGCCTGTCTTCAATTTTTACAACTGAAATAAATTTTTTCGGCATTATCATTTGAGTGCTAATCAGCTTTATATTCAGGGATCCGTGGTTCGTTTTATTTTTAAATGACAGCCCGTACTTCTTAACAAATACCAAAACGCCGTAAAGAAGGCCTACCAGCAATAGAAGGGGAATAATGGCTTTAAGGATTCCGAATAAGGTCATTGCTGCATCCCGGTTATATTTTTATCTATCTCCAGAAGATTTGTAATCCTGATTCCGAAATGTTTATCGATAACCACTACTTCTCCTTCGGCAATTTTCTTGTTGTTGACAAAGATATCTACAGGTTCACTCGCGAGCTTATCCAGTTCTATTACATATCCTCTTTCCAGTTCGAGAATATCCTTTATCTGCATTTGAGTTCTTCCAAGCTCAATATAAACGTTAAGATAGAGATCTTTGAGGAAGTTCAATTTATCACTTTTCGCTTCTTCTCCATGCAGCTTAGAATCATCCATATCGCCGAATTCCACTAAATTAGCCCATACTTTCTGGCCTGCGTTAGCTGCGGATGCATTTTGAGACTGCTGGTTTTCTGCGCCTTGCTTTTGTGCTGAATCCTGCGCCGCCGGCTGATTTTCTTTTTTAATATTATCTTCCATAGAAATTACCTGTTCTTATTTTTTTCCGTTGTACAGCATTTTTGTAATTTTGATAGCTTTATGGTTATTTGCGATTCCACCGCGTCCTGCAAAAAAATTAATGTTGCTTACTTTAACTGTGTGATCTTCATTTATTTTATTATCCAATTTTATTATGTCTCCAACCTTCAATTCAAGCAGATCATTTATGGTAATTTTTGCACTGCCGAATTCTACTACTACAGGAAGTGTAGTTTTAAAAAGATGATTTGAGATTATTTCACGGGCAGTGGTTCCTTTATACTTAACCGGCTTTACAGATGAGAATTTCTGGGAAGACATTTTTGCAAGGATAGCATCAAATGCAAAAGTTGCAAAGCAAAGATTCATCATGTAGGACTGTTCGGCAATAATCAGTTCAAAAGAAATAACCAGCACAGCTTCATTTTGCGAAGTAATCTGTGCAAAATCTATATCCGGTTCAAACCTTTCAATCTGGAAGTTAAGATTATCAACTGACTGCCAGGCTTTATTAAGGTCCTGCATTATTCTTTCAACAATCACATTCAGCACTTTTTGCTCTATAGGAGTTATAATCTTTGTCTGTTTATTTCCTTTACCACTCCCTCCGAGTAGTCTATCAACAAGATTTAGAGCAAGGTCTGTATTTAATTCAAGTATTGCTTTAATATCCAGGCTGCCTATTTGAAATGTGAATAAACAAGCCGGGTTTGCAACTGAGAGGACATATTCCGAATAATAAATCTGATCGATCGATGTAACGTTTATCGTTACCATCGTTTGAAGTTTTGAAACTAAAAAAGAACTGAAGCTTTCCGAAAAAATTTCATGAATGTTACGAATTGTTCTCAGCTGATTTTTGGAAATTCTGTTCGGAAGCCGGAAATCAAAAGGTATGATTTCTTTATCGGAACTTTCAACATGCAGAGTTTCCTGCCCGCTCTTCGCATTATTAAGTAAGAGATCTATTTCCTGCTGTGATAATACTTCCGCCATATTACTGAGCTATATATTTACTGAAATAAACCGTATTTAACTTTACACTTGGAATCAGCCTTGTGATTCTTTCCGATAATTCTATTTTTAAACTGTCTTTAAAACTGCTTGTATTTAACTGATCCCATGTTTTGCTGGAAAAAGTGGTAATGATGATATCCTTGAGCAGAACTTCTTTTGATTTTAGTTCTTTCTGACTCTCTTCATCATTAGTATCAAAACCTAGTGAAGTGAGTAAAAGTCTTTCACCTTCTGAGCCAGCAGGATTGACAATAATATCTTCTATCAGAAAAATGTGTTTTCCGAGTTCAGCATTGATAAGAGAATCTTCGGGAGCAGTAAGAGTTTCTTGAGCATCTTTTTTCACATCGGAAGCCGATTTGCTCATGAGAATATTTGCGGTAATAAAATAAACAACAACAACC
>DAISZW010000211.1:0-5550 GCA_036824595.1 Ignavibacteriaceae bacterium | reverse complement strand
GAATGCGGACGATGTACCGCAGCTTGTCCCGCCGCTAATGTTGGAAAATCATTATCTCCGAGAAAAATAATTGTTGATATAAGAAGAAGAACCTTCGATAAAGCCCCTCATTTAATTTCAAAAGAAACAGATGGTGAAGTATTTGAAAAAACATTAGTTCACGATTATATAACTGATATTGAATTATGGGAATGCACTACCTGTAATGCCTGCGTGCAGGAATGTCCCGTCATGATTGAGCACATCGATTCCATAATTGACATGCGCCGGAACCTTGTTCTTTCCGAAACCAAGTTTCCGTCCAATCTAAATAATGTATTTAGAAGTATTGAGAACAACTATACACCATGGGCTTTTAACCAATCGGACAGGGCTAAATGGGCAGAAGGCATGGAGATAAAAACTATGGCTGAGGACCCTAATTGCGACATCTTATTCTGGGTCGGCTGCGCCGGTTCATTCGACAACCGGTATAAAAAAGTTACAAAAACATTTGCATCTATAATGCAAAAAGCTAATATTAATTTCAGAATTTTAGGGATTGAGGAGAAATGCAATGGAGATACCGCCCGCCGTCTCGGAAATGAATACCTTGCTCAAACGATGATTAAGGATAACGTTCAGACTTTGAATAAGTACAATGTCAAAAAAATAGTTACTGCTTGTCCGCATTGTTTTCATTCTATAGGGCGTGAATATAAACAGTTCGGCGGAGACTACGAGGTTTTGCATCATTCTCAATTTATTAATCAGCTGCTGGATGAAAAAAAAATTGAGCTTAAATCTGACGTTGCTGATAAAAAAGTCACTTATCATGATTCATGTTATCTTGGAAGATATAACAATGTTTATGATTCCCCGAGAAATATTCTTGAGAGCATTTCCGGGGTAGAGCTTCTCGAAATGAAAAGAAGCAGGAGTAAAGGTTTCTGCTGCGGCGCGGGAGGAGGCAGGATGTTTCTTGAAGATGAAGAAGGCGGAAGAATTAATGTGGAAAGAACCAGAGAGGCTCTTGATACTAATCCTGATGCAATAGCTTCCGCATGTCCGTTCTGCATGACTATGATAACCGACGGTATAAAGCACTTTGAAAAATCTGAAGAAATAGAAGTTAAGGACATTGCTGAGTTCGTTTTCGAAAATATAAATAATTAATCAATTTCATTAATTAAAGGAGGTACTCAATGAGTAAATATGATGATTTAGGGCAGGCAGTAAAGAACCTGGAGGCAGATTTCCAGAAATTTTATGAAAAGGGACAAGCTGCTGCAGGGACACGTTTAAGAAAAGGATTAAGCGATTTAAGGAAGCTCGCACAGGAAGTTAGAAAGGATATTCAGGAAGTAAAAGCACGCAGAAAAGCAGAGAAACAACAACAACAATAATCTTTAATATTATTCCATTAAGGCTGAATTATTTTTATAGTTCAGCCTTTTTTTTGTACTTTTAGACATATTAAGTACATCTTTATAAATGCACGGACTCTATTCGTTTTAAAATCCAAACAAATTTATGCATGGGAAATTTCTTTTAAATCTTAGCATCTTACAGGCAATATTAATATCATGCACTATTCTAATATCTGATGATTCGATTTATACAACTGCACAGACTTCAGAAGCTTCGGATTCAGATTCCGTTACAACTGTTACTATAACCGCTGTCGGCGATATTATGTGTCATTCCGTACAGTACAATTACGCAAGAGTAGAGAACGACAGCTTTGATTTCAATCCGGTTTACAGAGAAGTGAAAAAATATTTCATTAATTCTGATTTTCTTTTCGGCAATTTTGAAACTGTTACTGCGGGAAGATCTAAAGGTTATTCAGGTTATCCTTTTTTTAATACGCCTGACGCCTTTATACCGGCGCTTAAAAATGCCGGGTTTGATCTTCTGACAACCAGCAACAATCACTCGCTTGATCAAGGAGAGAACGGCCTCTTAAGAACGATTGAGCTTACAAGAAAAAATCGATTGAGCTACATCGGAACTTTTGCATCAAAACGGGATAGAGATTCAATCAGGATTTTTAATGTTAAAGGGATTAAGATTGCATTTCTTGCGTATACCTACGGAACAAACGGGAATCCTATTCCCAAAGGTAAATCTTATCTGATTAATTTAATTGATTTTGATCTGATCGAAAAAGATATTAAAGAGGCAAGACTTAATAGCGCGGAAATAGTTCTGGTTCATTACCATTTTGGAGAGGAGTATAAGCGCGAACCGGTTTATTCACAAAAAGAGATTGTAGGAAAAACAATTGAGCTGGGTGCGGATTTAATTATCGGAGGGCATCCCCATGTTCTTCAGCCGGCAGATTATTTTAAAACAGTAAATGCAAAACTAGATTCAGGATTTGTTATATATTCTCTCGGAAATTTCATTTCAAACCAGCGCTGGCGTTATTCCGATGCAGGTGTTATTCTCAATATCAATTTAACTAAAGATTATCGCGGCGATTCAATATATATTTCAAAGGTAGACTATATTCCCACATGGGTTTTTAAAGGAAGTACCGATAGAGGTCCGGAATATGTAATTCTGCCTTCATTACCCGCTTATAAAAGCAGCATTACCGGTTATCTTTCAAAAGGTGATTTAAGTTCGTTAAAACAGTCCTACGAAGATTGCAATTTTATTCTAACTAAATATACAAACCGCATTAAATTGTTTGAAGAACCAATGTTTGTTTTAAATGTTAAGGCAAGAGGTTATGAGAAGAAACACCCTGATCTGAATAAGAATTATGCCGGGAAATCGCTTTTCCAAATGAATCCCCAAAAAAATTTAGATTCAAATAAAACATTAATTAAAAGACTCCCCGGCAGGATAAAATAATAAAATAACATTTCATAGTGATAACACAATTAATGGAGTTGAATTAATTCTTAACAGGTAAAATAAAATCAATTGCTTTAACAGAAAAAAGTTCAAGATTAAGTACAAGTTCAAGATCAAGTTCAAAAATTAAAACACTTGAACTTACACTTGAACTAAAATTGATCATATGCAAAGCTTAGATTTTCAAACCGGTATTAAAAAAGATCTTTCAATCTCTTTAGCCGCTGCAAATCTTTATGCAATTCCGCTGATAATTATTCCTTTTATAATTTTCGGAATTCCTTATTACCTTCTGTGGGGGGAAGAAAATTTAAGAATGGGCCGGATCAATTTTAAAACTGTGCTAATTATTATAATTGTATTTATAGCCGGCGCTGTGATTCATGAGCTTATTCACGGAGTATTTTGGATAAAACTTGGCAAGAATAGCTGGAGCAAGATAAAATTCGGATTTAATTTAAAGACCCTTACTCCTTACATCCATTGCAAAGAACCGATAAATGCCGGCGCATACAGAATTGGAACAGCCGCACCGGGATTTATTTTAGGAATAATTCCTTCGATCCTTTCGATAATTTTAGGTAATGTATGGCTGTTCTGGTTCGGGCTATTGTTTACAATTGCAGCTGGTGGAGACTTTATTGTTTTATGGATTTTAAGAAAAACTGATTCGAATAATCTCGTTGAAGATCATCCCACAAGAGCGGGTTGTTTTATTTATGAGGTTAGGAATTCCACATAATTATTAAAAAGCAGATTACTAAATTATTTTTAACCGGCCTCTATTTTCTTCTCAAAGCTTCAGGACGTTTTATCAATTGAAGCCGGTTTGCCATCTTTTCCACTGCATGAAGTTTTCGTCCTAAATGTTCAGCTATTTCCTTAAATTTCATTGTTTTATAATTTTTATTCAGGAAGTCAAGTTCGGCTTTGTTCCATTTTTTTACCTTCACCAATTTCATTTCCTGAATTCTTGCAGATACAAAACTGACCGATGTTTTTAATTCTTTTGCTAATTTCTCCCTTGTTTTTACCGGATACCAGGTCCTTATATACATTTTTTCTTCATCATATGATCTTTTAACTCTAATTCCGCTCACCAGATTCAGCTTGTTGGCTTTTTGATAAACGGAATATATATTTCTTCCCAAATGATCTGCAATCTCTTTACCGCTTTTTTTACTGTAATTATTTCTTAAAAAATTTAATTCTTTTTTATCCCATCTTTTGCTTTTTGTTAATCCTATTTTCCGCATTTTATATTTTACCGTACTCTCCGATATTTTCATTTCTTCAGCCATCTGCGGTATGGTTTTGCTGCTGTACCAGGTTTCAAGATAAGAGTTCTGCGTCTCAAATTTATGCTGAGTGGCCAAGCTTAATTTTTTCGGGGCTCTTTTTCTTCCTTTTTTTAAAGGAGTTCTTTTGCCGGAATATGAGCTTGTTTCATGCAGTTTTTGTTTTTCGTTCATAATTATTAGTAAATTAGATCGATTTGTAAATCGTTTAATTATAATGAGTCTTCTTGATATGAAGTCTCATTTTTATAAATAAATTTCTTTTGATATCCTAAATTGTAAAATTTCTTTTAGAAAACAAAAAAAATTATTGTCAAGTTCGTAAATTCTTCCGGCTGCCGGCAAAATGTCGATAAGAAGCTAATATTTCATCAAATCTGCCGCATGAGCATATGACATATTAGATTTGAGATTTCGAATAATCATATTAAATTCTATATGGTTTTGCACATATCTTAAACTGCAGCTCAAAGATTAAACACTCAATTTCCATTTTATTATAAATGATCGGACAAATTATATTTCATTATAAAATTATTGAGCGCCTCGGCAGCGGAGGAATGGGTGAGGTTTATAAAGCCGAAGATACAAAGTTAAAAAGAATGGCTGCTCTTAAATTTCTGCCGACGGAACTTACCCGGGATCCTGAAGCCAAAACAAGATTTATCCGGGAAGCTAGATCCGCGTCCGCATTAGATCATCCTAACATATGTACAATCTATGAAATTAATGAAACGGAGGAGTCTCAATTATTTATTGCAATGGCTTTTTACAATGGTGAAACATTAAATAAAAAAATTGAGCGGTCATCAATCAACTTTGATGAAATATTAGCAACCGCCGAACAAATTGCAGAAGGACTTGACAGAGCACATGAAGCAGGTATAATTCATAGAGACATAAAACCGGGAAATATAATTATCACTGAACGAAAGGAAGTTAAAATATTAGATTTCGGTTTAGCAACCATGATAGGCGAACAGTCTAATCTTACCAAGAAAGGAGAGATAGCCGGAACAGTAAAGTATATGTCCCCTGAACAAATTCATGGTGAAAAAATCGACCATAGAACCGATATCTGGTCATTAGGAGCAGTATTATATGAAATGACCGCCGGAGTTCCACCATTCAGGGCTGAATATGAGCAGGCAGCTATCTATTCTATATTAAATGAAAATCCCGCTCCTTTAATGAATTTACGAAGCGGTATTCCTATTGAATTTGAAAATGCAGTAAAAAAAGCGCTTGCAAAAAAACCTTCTGAACGCTACCAAAGTATGAAAGAGTTTATAAACGATTTAAGAAAAATTAAGAAAACACTTGCTAACGGATTTGAACCGTACGGCAGTTCTTCTGACCAGGAAGGAGAAAGGGATTACAGAAAACTGGCCGCCATAATGTTTAC
>DAISZW010000210.1:0-5555 GCA_036824595.1 Ignavibacteriaceae bacterium | reverse complement strand
AAAAAGTGTTTTTATCTTGTAAATTGATAGGCTACTTTTGTGGACAGGATAAAAAGAGCGGGTATTAAATACCCGCCTAATTAATTAGGATTAATTTACTTTCTCATCCTTCTTGACAGGAATAAATCCGAAATGCTGGTTTTGGGGAGCTTCCAGCTTAATCTCTCCAAATCTGTTCTCATATTTATCAATATTTTCCTTTAATGCTTTCATTAGCATTTTAGCATGCTGAGGAGTAGTAATAATTCTTGCATACACTTTTGCTTTTGGAGCTCCGGGAACGATCCTGACAAAATCAAGAATAAATTCAGCCGGTGAATGAGTTATTATTGCTAAATTCGAATAAATACCCTCTGCTTCTTTTTCTCCGAGCTCGATATTTATCTGCTGTCCCTGAGGAGGTGCATTCTGATTCATTTCCATTTCTTTCGTTCAAATTTATATAAATATTATTTTCTCAGCTCGTCGGCTTTATTAAAAGCATTCTGCGCGTCGTCTGTTTTGTCCATGATCGTATAAACTCTTCCTAGAAGCTCCCATATCGGTGCCTCTTCCGGCCTCATCTGAACAACTTTTTCCAGGTAAGGAAGAGCCGCCTGATATTTCTGCTTGGCTTCTTCACTTTCCTCCCCTTTTTCTTCGGCTACTTTCTGAATGCTGGCACCCCATTTAACATAGGTTACTGCAAGATTATAAATAGCATTTTCATAATTAGGATCTATCTCTATAGCCTTAGAAAATTGTTCTTCGGCGCCTGCAAAATCGTTAGCTCCTAATAAAAGAACCCCATAATTATATTTATAATATTGGTTATCGGGCTCCTGCTCAATACCGGCTTTAAAGGCTTCAAGCGCTATATCGATTTTATTGGCACCGATATATGCATTTGAAAGAGTAAGCAGAATATCACTGTCTTCAGGGTATCTTTTTCTTCCCTCTTCAAGAACTTTAATTGTCTGATCATAATATTCCATTGCTTTCAGACTATCCTGAACATTCTTGCTTTCCTGATATTTTTCCCTTTGCTTGCCGGCTTTATCATACAGTATATCCCCCAGGAATTTATACGCATCTAGAGGGTGTTCTTTTTCAATCAAAGTTTCAAGAGGTTTAATTGCATCATCGAATCTCTTTACATTCATATATACTCTTGAAAGATAATCGTATGTAATTGCAGAATCGGGCTCTATCATCATGGCATTCTCAAAAGCATTGATCGATTTATCAAAATAAATTTTACTGCTGTCGGGATCATTAGAATTAATCCCGTTCCTGAAAAAGACAACCCCCTTGTTGTTGATTAAATTAGACCAATGGTATTTTTTTACATCGACAATGTTTTCTTTTTGTTTATCGCTGATTGCTAAAGACTTATTTAAAGCATCCATCATCTCTTTATATTGACCTAATTCACCGTGAACTACTCCCAGCAGATAGTATCCCTCATCGCTTTGAGGATTTTTTTCAACATCTTTTTTTAATGTTTCAAGCGCTTTTTCATAATTCTTCTGCTGAATATACAATTTAGCACTTGTTAATTCGGTTGATGAACATTGAAAACCGGAATAAATCATTCCTGTTGCCAATAATAAAGCAATTAAAAGCTTTTTAGGTTGCATTATAACTCCATTTGAATTCTAAATTTGATCAAGAAAATTACGGGTTCTGGCTTCTATAGTCAAGATTAAATAAGTTACTTGAATAATCTTAATAAGAATAAATAAAGGAAATAATATTTGCGAAAAACTCCCCTCACCCCACATCGTTAAATTGATTTTACTAACTTTATAGAATATTTTTAAAAATACTAATGAGGTTGTTTTGACTGCAGAAGAAATTATTAAGGGCATCCCCAAGGTAGTGCTTCACGATCATCTGGACGGTGGATTGCGCACCCAAACCATAATTGAATTAGCAAGAGATGAGAGGTATGAAAAGCTGCCCACAACCGATCCCGGGGAGCTTGCCGCATGGTTCCACGCAGGAGCAAATAAAGGTGATCTTGTTGAATTTTTAAAGGGATTTGAACATACTACTGCCGTCATGCAGTCCAAGGAGGCTCTTGAAAGAACAGCTTTTGAAATGCTGGAGGATATGAAAAATGACGGCATATGCTATGTTGAGACAAGATTTGCACCTGTTTTTCATACAAAAAACGGCTTATATCCGGAGGATGTTGTTTCGGCAGTGCTGGAAGGATTAGAAAAAGGAAAGAGTAAGTTCGGTGTCGGGTACGGATTAATTTTATGCGGTATGAGAAATATGAAAAATGCCCTTGAAATTGCCGAATTAGCTTTAAATTTCAGAGATCAGGGAGTTGTAGGATTTGATCTTGCCGGTGAAGAAGGCGGATATCCCCCGCGTAAACATCTTGAGGCATTCCAATCTATTCAAAGAGCTAATTTCAATATTACAATACATGCCGGTGAAGCTTTCGGAAAGGAATCTATCTGGCAGGCTATTCAATGGTGCGGTGCCCACCGTATCGGACATGCTACACGGCTCTGGGAAGATTTATCACTTGATAAGGAAGGCAATGTTGTAAAATTAGGGGATCTTGCTCAATATATACTCGATAAAAGAATTCCGCTGGAAATATGCCTGTTAAGTAATGTTCATACGGGCGCCGTAGATAAAATCGAGAATCATCCTTTCGGGATCTTGTTTAAAGAAAAATTCAGGGTAACCATTAATACAGACGACCGTTTAATGAGCGATACTACCATGACAAAAGAGTTCCTTACTGCCGTAAATAACTTCAATATAACTCTTGATGATGTAGAAAAAATTACAATAAATTCGATGAAATCAGCATTCTTACACTATAATGAAAGATTACAGTACATATACAAAATAATCAAGCCGGGTTTTCAAAAAATCAGAAAAAAAATTTCTTCTCAGCCTCAGGTAAAAATTAAAAACTTAAATTTTATTAGGAAAAAAGATTCGGGAACCTATGAAGAAACTGTTTACAAATTATAATTTTGAATTTGATAAGAATGAAAAAAAAGTTATTTCCGCATTCTGCAGACAAACTTTAAAGCAAATGCAGGGAGACAGCCGCTTTTTTGCAGAAGAAAAAGCTTTTAAATCTATATTGGAAAAATTGAACAGCAGCGAGCAATCCATTAAATTTACTAAGGACGAAAGAACCAGGTTGGTACACCAGCTTGAACAGAATATAAAATTTTTAGAAAAAGAGCGGACGAAAACATGGTTCTTTAAAAAATGGCTTTACAATTCTATGCTGAAACAGTATAGAAATATTTACGAAGAGCATTTTAAAAACTGACAATGTTCACAACATCTGTTATTACTGAAAATATAAAAGCGCCGCGGGGATCCTCAATTGCCTGTAAAGGATGGATACAGGAAGCTGCTATGCGGATGCTGATGAATAATCTTGATCCTGAAGTTGCTGAAAATCCTTCCCAGCTTATTGTATACGGCGGGAGCGGGAAAGCTGCAAGAAACTGGGACTGCTACCACGCAATAATCAATTCTCTCAAAGAGCTTGAAAATGATGAAACTCTTCTTATACAATCCGGCAAGCCTGCTGCAGTTTTTAAAACTCACATTGATGCCCCGAGAGTAATAATCTCAAATGCAATGCTAGTTCCAAACTGGGCTAACTGGGATGAATTCCGGAGACTTGAAATGCTGGGCTTAACTATGTACGGCCAGATGACCGCCGGAAGCTGGATTTACATCGGCACCCAGGGAATACTTCAAGGTACTTATGAAACTTTTGCCGAATGTGCTAGAAAATATTTTAACGGATCATTGAAAGGAAAATTTCTTTTAACTGCGGGCCTCGGCGGGATGGGCGGAGCACAGCCGCTGGCTGCTGTAATGAATGGAGCGGCTTTTCTCGGGGTTGAGGTTGATAAAGCCAGGATCCAGAAAAGAATTGTAACCGGCTATTTAGATATTGTTTGTGAAAATGTTGATGAAGCTTTGAAAATTATTCTTCGTGCCAAAGAAAAAGGGGAATCACTGTCAGTTGGGTTAGTCGGAAATGCCGGGGAAATTCTTCCTGAAATTTTAAAAAGAAATATTATTCCGGATATAGTAACCGATCAGACTTCTGCGCATGATACTCTGAATGGCTATGTGCCTATGGGAATGAGCTTAGAGAATGCATTAATGCTGCGGAAAATGAATCCCGGGAAATATATGGAGATTGCCCGACAAACAATAGTAAGTCATGTTAATGCAATGCTTGAATTTCAAAAAAAGGGTTCAATAGTTTTTGATTATGGAAATAATATTCGCGGTGAAGCAAAAAGCAGCGGAGTTGCCGATGCTTTTAATATTCCCGGATTTGTACCTGAATTTATTAGACCCCTGTTCTGTGACGGAAAGGGACCTTTTAGATGGGTGGCTCTTTCAGGTAATCCTGAGGATATTTATGTAACAGATGAAGCTGTAAAAAATACTTTTCCGGAGAATAAATCTTTACATAATTGGATTGAAAAAGCCCAAAAAAAAGTAAGCTTTCAGGGACTTCCCGCTAGAATCTGCTGGCTTGGCTACGGTGAACGCGCATTAATGGGAAAGATTTTTAATGACCTGGTTGCTTCAGGAAAAGTAAGCGCACCTATAGTTATCGGAAGAGATCACCTTGACTGCGGTTCGGTTGCTTCTCCAAACCGCGAAACCGAAGCCATGAAGGACGGCAGCGATGCAATTGCCGACTGGCCTATCCTCAATGCTTTATTAAATTCAATCGGTGGAGCGAGCTGGGTTTCGGTGCATCACGGCGGCGGAGTCGGGATTGGAAACTCAATACATGCCGGAATGGTTATAGTTGCTGACGGTTCAAAGGATGCTGAAAAAAGGTTGGAAAGAGTGCTTACCTACGACCCGGGACTTGGAATAGTACGTCATGCGGATGCCGGGTATGAACAGGCTTCTATAAATGCTAAAAAATTTAGTATCAAAATCCCAATGCTGAAGTAGTTTTCATTGTACCAGATTTAAATAAATACACAGACAGATATGTCTGAATAAAAACATAAGCAAATAAAAGAGGGAAAGATGAAAGTAAAAGTACTAATTGCAGATAAATTTCCGGAAAACTATATACAACAAATGCAGGACATGGATCTTGAGGTTATTTATTCACCGAAGCTTGGGGAAAATGATCTGCCTGAAGCAGCTAAGGAAGTAGATATTCTTGTTGTACGTTCAACGGTAGTTAATGCAGAGACAATAAACAGCAGTAAAAATTTAAACTTAATTGTCCGTGCAGGTTCCGGCGTAAATAATATAAATATTCCGGCAGCTAATCAGAAAGGTGTTTATGTTGCCAATTGCCCTGGAATGAATTCCATAGCAGTTGCGGAGCTTGCAATAGGATTAATGATTTCATTAGACAGAAGAATTCCCGATAATGTAATCGATTTTAGAAACGGCAAATGGAATAAAGGCGAATATTCAAAAGCCGAAGGATTATTCGGGAAAAATCTTGGAATCATCGGGGTCGGAAATATTGGGAAAGAAGTTGCAAAACGTGCTTTAGCTTTCGGAATGAATGTTTACGGAAAAGATAT
>DAISZW010000209.1:0-5586 GCA_036824595.1 Ignavibacteriaceae bacterium | reverse complement strand
ATTCCCATATGCCCTTTTTCAGGGTTGAAATCCCTGCTAATGAATCCATTAACAGGTTTAATAAAATATATCTCTTTATTTTGAACTTCTCCAATGGTAAAGAAAATTTTCTTTATTATCCATAGGAGATTTCCCTGTCCTACTTTTTTATTTTCCTTATTCGTTTGTTCTTTTTTCTTCTGAGTGCCGAATACAGTGGAATCACCCAGATTTATTGCATTCTTCAATCTTTTATTTACATTTTTTAATTCCTGAAGCTCTTTTGTCAGATATATCATTTTCTGATTAATATTCAATATTTCCTGGCGCTCCTCCTTGCTCAACCCGGTTCCGGCAAAATTTAAATAATAACCAAGGGGAGTAATATTGAGGATTGCCAGCCAGACAATAATAACCGAAAGAGTATAAAGGAACACCATCCATATGAATTTGTTAAACCCGATCTTCCTCGTTCTAGAATCTATTCCTGCATTTTCAGGTACTACTAATATGAAGAACTTCTTTAACTTTATTAACTTGTTTATTTTCATCATATTAAATTAGTTAAATTTCCCGAGCAAATCTTTATATTTAATTCTCCCTTCCCTAAGCAGCTTGGGCTTATTCCCGCTTAAATCTATGAGCGTAGAAGCGGGAAAGAATGTTTTCTTGTCTGAATAAAAGATTGCATCAACTTCAGATTCAAAATCCTCTTTAATCAAAATCGGATCGATTATGGGGTCCCGACTGCTTTTATTTACGCTTGTTGAAATCAATGGCATTTGCAGTTCGCTCAGTAGCTTTAAACAAAATCTATGGTTTGGAATCCGGAATGCTATTGTATCTGTTTTTAATATCCTTTTTGTTTTTTCATTTAAGTTCAATACAACGGATACCGGATTAGGCCAAATAGATAATAAAAAATCAAAATGTTTTTCAGATTGGAATTCTACATATTTCTGAAGATTATCAATATCCTTAATAAGAAGAATGTACATTTTCCCTTCTTCTCTGCCTTTAATCTTATTAATTCTTTCCACTGCATCTTCATTAAAAGGATTCGCACCGAACCCGTAAATGGTGTCAGTCGGGTAAATAAAAACACCCCCTTCAAGGTAAATCTTTTTTGCTGTTTTTAGTGAATTTTCAAAATCGGTATCAATATTTATAAACGGGAAATGATTAACTTTCATTGCTTAGCATCTCTTCTATTTTAGAAATTACAGTCTCCGGTTTTAATTCATAACCGCATGCAAACGTGCCTATAGGGCATTTATTGAAGCCATGAATACCGCAAGGTTTACAGGGAAGATCATCAAAGCTTAAACTGCTGCTTTTCGCGTTGTAAGGATAAAATCCGAAGTCATTAATAGTAGAGCAATACAGTGTAAGCACCGGAATATCGGCGCACATTCCTAAATGAGTTGGAGCCGAGTCATTACAAATTAAAATTTTTGTTCTCTTAAGCAATTCAATCGATTCTATTAAGGATAAAGAACCTGCAAATGATATAACTTCATTAAATTTTTCTGTAATCCGGCTGCAGACTTCCTTATCAAGAATTCCCCCTAAAAGAATCACCGAATATTTCGGTATCAGATACTCTATTACAGTTTCATAATATTCCAGCGGGTATCTTTTAGTACTCCAGGCGCTTCCAGGAGCTACTATAATTAAGTTTTCATTTATCCGGTGTTCCTTTAAAAGGCATGTTATTTTTTCCTGAATACCCGGGGGAACCAAGATTTTAGGAAGTATACGCCAGTTTTCTCCTGAGAATTTATACCCGATAAGAGCTAAATTTCTTTGAACTTCATGGTTATCAAGCCCGTATTCAATAATATTCCTGTAAACATATTTAAAGCTGCTGTTTGAAAAACCGAAAGTATTTCTTACGCCCGACTGCATAACAATAAAAGCGGACCTAAACGAACGGTGAGGCGAAAAGATTTTTGAATAATTTTGATTACATATTTCCTTCGACAGCTTCATTAACGATAAGAATGATTTATGCTTTCCTTTTTTATCCATCACAATTACATTATCAACATACGGGGAAGCAGTAAAAATTTCACTTGTAAGAGGAATTGCCAGTACATCAATTACAGCATCAGGAAAAAATTCTTTTAACTTCTGAATCATTGGCAGTGTTAAGACTGCATCTCCAATAAATGCGGTCTGTATAATTAAAATTTTTTCCATGAATGTCTGGTAAATATGAGATTCACTTTTGTATAATTCAAAATAAATAAATGAGAGATTTTAACTGAAATTATAGAATAGTAATTATGCTTCCAGACATTCATCAATATTTCCATCTTTTGTGCATCCACAACCATTGTTCAGGATATTCCCTAATATATTTTTCCAGAAAGGAAGTATGCCTTTGGCTAAGTTCAATTATTTTTTCGTTATAGTCATCAGGAAGATTTTCTTTACTTATCTCGTGCAGTTCAGTAACATAGGAATTATCAGGCTGACGGACAGTAACTCCATAAATAATCGGTGAATCGGTTTTAAGCGCCAGAATAGCCGGACCTGAATATACAGAAGCTTTCCGCCCGAAAAAATTAACCCTGATCCCCTCAATCGGTCCGCGCTGGTCCGCAACCATTGCCACAATATTCTTTTCTTTAAGTTCGCTGTAAATCTGCCGTATTGATATTCCAAGAGGAACAACCTTATTAATCCACATTGTTCTGGCCTTATTCAGCCAATCATTTACATACGGATTTCTTTGAGATTTGACAATAACATAGAAGGGTATCTTAACCTGGGCGCTTACAGATGCAGCAACATATTCCCAATTCCCGAAGTGGGCTGAAAGCAGAATCAATCCTTTGTTCTCATCATATTTTTGTTTAATTAATTCTTTATTTGGGCATACAACAGCTTTTTCAATATCATTCCGGCTCATATTCGGCATATACAGGATTTCTATCAATGCCGTTACGAAACTCTTATAGCTTCCGAATGCGATTTTCTTAATCTTCTTTTCGGATAAATTATTAAAAGCAATACTTAAATTCTCAACAGCTGTTTTTTTTCGAATAGGAATAAAATAAAAAAAAATAAAAGCTAGTATAAAAGACAACCTTCTGGAAAATTTTAAACCGAGGGTTTTTACCACCAAACCCAGGAGCAAAAAAAGCAGGTACTCTGTTTTATTTTTCATTTACCGGAGGTGAAATTAAAGTATCAGCTTAATTTATTAATCCAAAGAACCTGATCCGAATTCTTTCACTAAGATCTACTTTTTTAGATTTAATATGTTGTTATTCTCCTTTCCCAATCATCATCTCTGAGTTCGCCGCGGAGAGTAGAATGAAGTAATTGATAAGATGAAAAACCTGTTATGTCTCCAAAAACAAAGATTACACCCCCTTCAAGTTCATTATAATGCCATATTTCATAAGGCTTAGAATCGGTCTGGTTCGGGAATCTTTCAATTTCACTTGGTTCCCCATAAGTCAGGTAAACTCTTCCTCTATCAGATTTCCATCCCGGCCTAGACATGGCAGTAAACCTCTGGTTTGCATTCTGTACCCTTTTCATATATTCCTGATAAGCATCATTGCGCAGAGTTGATGGATTAGTGTCTCTTGATCTCCAGAAATTAAATATAAATTCCCTTTTCCCTTCAATAGTATTTAAACCCTCATACCTGTCAATTTCTGCAGAAGAAGCGATATACTTCGATTTATTAAATAGATCATCCATCTCCTCCTCGGCCATTGAACCGAATTCACTCGCTAAAGAAACATTTGATTTATTAATAGCCGTATCGGTTCTTGCAACTGAAGGATTGAAAATATAAAATTTCTTAGCTGATGATGTTCCTTTATTTGTAGCAGTATCAACTACCGTTACTACAAGAGTATAAGAATCAGTTGGAAATTTATTAACAACAACAGATCCTAATTCAACTCTGGAATCAATTGTCTTTGAAATAACTTTCTCCCTGTTGCTGACCATATTCCCCTGGCTGTCAAATACTCTGTAATTGAATTTCAGTGAATTTTTTGATTTGTCTTTTAACAAATTATATAATTCGCAATAAAAGAATACAACCGGCTGATTTTCTCCGAATACCGAGGTAGGAATAGGTATTATTTCAAGGCTATTTTTATAAAAAACAGAATTTTTATTGGGACTATCCTGAATAATATTCGAGGCAAGCTGAATATCACTGATTCCCACAGCATCTCCTATGTAAGGTTTTACAAAGAGAGTTTCTTTTATTACCCTTTTTTTGCCTGAAGCAGAATCGGTACCGGTAACAAATACTCTGTAGCTGCCTTCCGGAATTAAAAATCCGATTGCACCTACCAGGCTGCTTGCAGAAACTATTCCGGTTTCCACCTCATGAGTTACTTTCCAGATTTTATCAATTACTTTTTGGCCGGATAAAGTATCCTCAATTTGAACAGCTAATGTTGCCATTACAAAATTTGCAGAATCATTTTTAAGAATTGTAAGAACAGACTGGTTGAATGAATAATAAAACTCAACATAATTAGATGTTGAATCGTAGCCAAACTGTGCGTAATCGAATTCTACTAAGCTGTTGTCTTCTTGAGAGTAGGAAAAACAAGAGAATAGGCTAATTACTATAAAGAATTTGAGATAAGTTAAAATATTCATACTACTGACTTTGTTATTAATATTGTTATTAAAAATAATCATTTCTCTATTTTCATGCACCATCATTCAGAATATTTTTCCTTACAAGGTACAGAAAATAAAAAGGCTGGAAATCCAGCCTCTTTAAGTTACTATATCCTGCCGAAAATTTTCAAATCTTTACTGCAAACACCCTTTTTATCCCTGAAACAGATGCAATATTATTCACCACATTTTTATCCAGATCATTGTCCACATTAATAACAGTTAAAGCTTCTTTCCCAATATCAATTCTGCCTAGCGATAATCCTGCAATATTAATATTTGCCTCGGCGAGTATTTTTCCGACATTTGCGAGCATTCCGGGTTTGTCAATATTGGAATAAACAAGCATATTCCCTTCAGGCTTCAATTCCAGATGGTAATCATCAATATAAACAACTCTGATCTCTTTATTCCCAAATACGGTCCCGGCTAATGAACGGGTTTCTTTATCGGTGACCAATTCGGCGGACATCAGATTTGTATAATTAACATTTGCACCTGATTTAGTTTCATTAATTACTATTCCCATTTCTTTTGCAAGAAAGGGAGCATTAATTAAATTTACATCTTCGGACAGCATTTTGGAGAGAAAACCCTTTAACAATGAAGTTGAAAGCAGAGTAGTATAAGAATGAAGAAGTTCGCCGCTGTAGTTTATATTTATTTCCTTCAGCTGCCCTTTAATAATTTGAGCATGCAATGCGCCGAGACTTTCTGCAAGCTTTATGTAGGGTATCATTTCCTTGTTGTTTCCGGCTTCAACAGCGGAAGCATTAACCGCACCCCGTACAGACTTCTGATTAAAAAGATCTACTATCTGTTCAGCAATTTGAACAGCAACTTTTTCCTGCGCTTCCTCGGTTGAAGCACCCAGGTGCGGAGTTGAAACTATTTTCGGGTGCTGAATCAGCGGGCCTGTAAAATCGGGCGGCTCCGAAA
>DAISZW010000055.1:0-18632 GCA_036824595.1 Ignavibacteriaceae bacterium | reverse complement strand
AATACTCATTGGAACATATTCTTCTGTTTTTGTGGCTAGTGCTATGGTGCTGGACTATGCCTCGAAATCAAAAAAGAAAATTCAATTTTAATTTAAATACATATTTTTCATGAGCCCGCAATTTCTATGCGGGCTTTTTTATTCCAGCTTCAATTTCTCTTAATTCCATATAAGTTTTTAACGGCTTCTAACTCTGCTGCTAAAGCTCCTTTCATTATTAGCTACCAAAAATTTATCCATATTAAACAAAATATTAATTTTATTAATTATCTTTATAAAGATATTTTGTAAAATCAAAAATTAGGGATAGGTAACTATCATAATGTCTCTGTTTATGTTCCCGGGGAGCATCTACGGACATGGGGCGGATATGTACTGTTTCGTGATTATGATTCGTATAGTTTAAAATTAGATGAGGAACATATAATCCGAGTGTATGTACGTTTTGAAAAAAGTGAACGTGTTCATTGGGAGATCAAGTATAATGAATTTTTTAAATAGAGGCTTGAACTGGTTTCTTATTCTGAAATTCATCAAGGTAACTCGGACTTTTTAAACTTATATTATTGAAAACCCGGAATCGACATTTTATCTTCTTATCTTGAATAAACTGAAATGAATTTTTAGTCCGGAGTATGATCTTATTACCTCGTTTTTACAGCTTAAATTCAACATTATCTTTATCTTCTTCTTATTTATTCATTCACCAAATTGGTACAATTTTCGATTGATTTAATGGAAAACAGGTGGAAAATGGAAGTTAATGAACTAATTAAACTCTATGATCAGGCAGACATAGCAGATTGGTTTGCTAATGAGCCGCTTTTAAAGAGGAAATCAAAAACTAACAATGGAATAAACGGAAGACATACTGTAATTTTTACCTCTTTAATTACCGGGCTTTTAGTAGCCGGTACTATAGGTTTTATCACTTATTTGATAAAAAGAAAAAGATAACTAAAGTAAATTGCAGCTTACTCCTATTGAAAGTTCAATTTCCTTCTTTAGGGAACATTTCTTTTATATTTATCTGTTTAGATTCTAACCTTAGGCCGGTTCTGATTTTTTTCTTTAGACATCGATTTCAATCAATTAAAGTATTTACTAATTTTTCACAAAATAAATTTTGCTATTGAAGTGCGGGAAGCGGCTTTTTTAAAAAAGAATGCGGACAAATGGAAAAAGTTTGAACTCCTTTTAGAGGAAAAAGGAGCAAAAGAGCCTGATTCTCTTGCGGAACTTATGGTTCAGCTTACGGATGATTTATCTTACGCCAGAACATTTTACCCCGGAAGCAAATCTTTGGCATATTTAAACTCCCTTGCAGCAAACGTCCATCAAAAAATTTATAAGAATAAGAAAGAAGAAAAAGGAAGAATAATAAGTTTTTGGTCGAGCGAACTGCCGATGTTATTTTACAAACATAAAGATGTCCTTCTGATTTCGTTTATAATATTTTTTATTTCGTTTCTTATCGGAATGATTTCTACAGCCAACGATACAAAATTTGTCCGCCTTATTTTGGGTGATTCTTACGTGAATATGACAATCGAAAATATAGAAAAAGGAGATCCGATGGCTATTTATAAGAAGATGAATGAGGTGGATATGTTTTTGGGAATAACATTTAACAATATCAGGGTTTCTTTTTTTGCATTTGTCTGCGGAATTTTCTTTGCTTTCGGAACCGGCTATCTTTTATTTACAAACGGAGTAATGCTCGGAGCATTTGAATATTTCTTTTTTCAGCATAATGTGCTGGTGCAGTCATTATTAACTGTATGGATACATGGTACACTGGAAATTTCAGCAATAATAATTGCAGGAGGAGCAGGGATTCTTCTGGGAAAAAGCTTTTTATTCCCCGGAACATATACAAGAAGACATTCTCTCATGAACGGAGCGAGAGACGGAATTAAAATGATTATAGGATTAATTCCGCTTTTTATTACTGCGGGATTTTTGGAATCATTCATAACGAGGCTTACGGAGATGCCGGTTATAATAAATTTATTGATAATAGGAGGTTCTCTTACATTTATCATATGGTATGTAATAATTTATCCGAATAAAATAAAACAAAGGGGATAAAATGGATCAGCTTCAAAAAATCGAATTCAGAAAAATCAGAGACTTCGGGGAGCTTTTAAATGCAACCTTCGAGTTCATAAGGCGGAATGTAAAAATATTATTCCTGTCCCTCCTCTTTATTGCCGGACCAGGAATTATTTTAACCGGAATTGCGGGAGGATTACATCAGGGGAACATGTCCTTTAATAAAACTTTCTATGCATCTTCAATAATTTATTTTGTATTTCTGTTTATTACATTCCAGCTGATTATTACCGTCACTTATTCATGTCTAAATTTATATATAGAGAGAGATTCAGAGGACTTTAATGTAAACGAGGTCTGGAATAGAACAAGAAAAGATTTTTTGTTGATTTTGTTCACTTCCATCGGATCAGGAATTGTGACCTTATTCGGCACCCTGCTTTTAATAATTCCGGGGATCTACCTTTCCATTACACTGACAATAATTTTTATGGTCAGGATGAGAGAACAACTTTCCTTTACTGATTCAATAAGCAGGTGCAGAAAGCTGATTTCGGGAAACTGGTGGTTCACTTTTGCTTTACTTTTAATTCTGACTGTTATTGAATATTTCTTTTCATTTATTTTTACAATCCCTGAGTATATTGCAACATTTATAGGACTTTTACACAGCACCACCGGAAAGCCGGCGGTCGGCAGTACAGTTTATATTATAACATCCATAATATCCGCGGTAAGCTACTTATTCTATGCGATCCCTATAATCGGTATAACATTTCATTATTTCAGTCTTGTTGAAAAAAAAGAAGCAGTTGGTCTGCTGGAAAAATTAGAAACTATTTAGAAAGCAGAATCCTGTTTTGAAAGCTACAGCAATATTATATCTCTTTCTGTTTTACAGTTCATTTCCTAAGGAATTGGATGAATCTGCAAGAGCATTGCCGGGTAAAGCAGACGGCAAAATCCATAATGAAAATTTCTTAGATGAAGACATCGGGTATTCTGCCGAAGACGATAATCAAATAATAGAGGATTCTGCTGAATATAAATTGCGTAAACCTTCCGATGCGTCAATAAATAAATTAAAGAAAGATAAAGATTTAAATTATGCAGAAGCAGAAGGTCCCACTAATTTATTTGAGTTTATTTCTGCCTGGATAAATGAACAAATTGCAAATATACTTCAATCGAAAAGTTTCGGCATATTCCAGGAATATTTATCATACTTTATTGCTGCGGCCGCAATAGTAATTGTTATAATTATTCTGAATAAAAATAAGCTCAGCGGCATTATTTACGGAATAAAAGATGAAAACATTAGTAATTTCAGGGAAACACATGAAGATATAAATAAAATCGACTTTGATGCTCTTATTTCCTCATCATTGGCCAGCAAAGAATTCAGAATAGCAGCCCGGTATCATTATTTAAAAAGCTTAAAGCTGCTTTCAGATAAAAAAATTATTGACTGGAAGATAAATAAAACAAACAAACAGTATATGCATGAGATTTCAAATCCCGAATTAAAGAAATCATTCGAAGAATTAACTTTTTTATTTGAGTGGTTCTGGTACGGAGACTATCCGCTTGAGGAATCATTCTTCTATCAAGCGCAAAAATCATTTAACAATTTCCAAAGCAGACTGGCAATATCGAAGTGAAGAAATATTTACGTTATATTTTTATCTTGGGATTTTCAATTCTGCTTCTGGTAATATTTAAAGTCTCATCACCCAAAGAAATTGACTGGTCTTTGAGCTACTCTAATGAAGATAAAATACCAAACGGGGGCTACATCCTTTACAAAGTTTTACCCGATCTTTTTCCCGAATCTAACATAACATCTATGTATTATCCTGCATATAATAATTTATATCAGTTTGAATATGACTCTTCCGGGTATGTGTATAAATGGGAATACGACATTTCTGGTTATATTTTTTTAAATAACGAATTTTCCCCCGATGAACTCGATTCCAGGGAATTATTAAATTTTGTTGAAAAAGGAAACTATGTTTTTGCATCCGCTAATTATTTCAGAGGAAAGCTTTTTGATACCTTAAAAGTAAATACTACCCTGAGTTTTTCAAATACTGATTCGGTTGAAATAAATTTTAATACTGAATCATTAAGAAAAGAGAGTGCCTATCAAATTAAGAAAGCGCAATTCGAATATTATTTTTACGAATATGATACGGTTAATTCTGTTGTACTCGGGATAAATAAAAATGATAAAGCTAATTTTATCAGGACAGCTTATGGAGGAGGATTCTTTTATCTAAGCACGGCACCGGAGGCTTTTACAAACTTAATCCTTCTTGATTCTGTAAATTCCGAATATGCATACAAAGCACTGTCCTACCTCCCTTCTAACCTGGAGATACTTTGGGATGAATATTACAAGATAAACAAGTCGATGGTCAGGACGCCTTTAAAATATATTTTAAGCCAGGAATCTCTTAAATGGGCATACTACATATTAATTGTTTCAATTATTGTTTACATTATTTTCCAGGGGAAAAGAAAACAAAGAGTTATTCCTTTAATCCCTCCCCTAAAAAATACCACGCTGGAATTCGTGAGGATAATCGGCAAGCTGTACTTCCAGCAGAAGGATCATAAAAACATCGCACAGAAGAAAATAAATTTTTTCCTTGATTATTTAAGGAACCGTTATTTTGTAAAAACCGATGAACTTAATTCCGAAACAATTGAAAAAGTTTCGCTCAAATCGGGGATTAATAAAACTGAGGTCAAAAGTATTTTCAATTATATAAGCTACATCGATATAAACAAAGCAATTAAAGAAGAAGAATTACAGAAAATAAATTTTTTAATCGAATCATTTTATAAAAAAGCAGGTGTATATGGAAGATCAAAATAGTCTTCAGATAAGGATGGAATTAACCGGGCTGCAGGAATCGGTTAGTAATATAAAAAACGAATTAAAGAAAATTATCATCGGTCAGGATGATGTAATAGATCTTTTAATTGCCGCAGTAATCGCCGACGGGCACGTGCTGATTGAAGGAGTCCCCGGCGTTGCAAAAACTCTGATTGCAAAAATTCTGGCTAAAACTATCTCAAGCGGTTTTTCAAGAATTCAATTTACTCCGGATCTTATGCCTTCAGATATAATCGGCACATCTGTTTTTAATATGAAGAAATCGGAATTTGAATTCAGCAGAGGACCGATATTTTCAAATATTATTTTAATTGATGAAATTAACCGAGCTCCTGCTAAAACTCAGGCTGCACTGTTTGAAGTAATGGAAGAAAGACAAATCAGCGTGGACGGCTCCACTTATTTAATGGGAGAACCTTTTATTGTTTTCGCTACGCAAAATCCGATTGAACATGAGGGGACTTACAGGCTGCCTGAAGCGGAATTAGACCGCTTCCTGTTTAAAGTAGAAATTGATTATCCGACTTTGGAGCAGGAGACAAAAATTCTGCTCGATCTTCATGACAGGAAAAATGTAAATGATCTGAGCATAATTCAGCCGGTGCTCAGCCCCGAGCAGCTCGCGGATTTCCGGGAAAAGGTTAGAAAAATTCACATCGACAATAATATTGCGCAGTATATCGCCCGGATTATTTCCAGCTCGAGGAATAATAAAGATTTGTATCTTGGAGGCTCGCCGAGAGCTTCGCTTTCAATATTATCAGGAGCAAAAGCTGCAGCGGCAATGAAAGGACGGGATTTTATTACACCGGATGACGTACGTGAAGTTGTTTTCCCTGCATTAAGACACCGGATATTATTGACGCCGGAAAAAGAGATGGAAGGTTCTGCACCTGAAGAGATAATAAAAAGTATATTAGATAAAATAGAGGTGCCGCGTTAGTGAAATTTTTTAAATCACTCTACTTAACTTCTTTATTCTTTGTCTGGATCTGGGGCATTGTATTTATATTTATCCTGGGATATTTCTTCCCGTTATTTTTATTCGCAGGCAAAGTATTGTTCGTTGTTTTCTTCATTTTAATTCTTGCCGATGCTTTCATTTTATTCAAAGATAAAAAAGGAATATTCGCAAGAAGAGAGACTCCCAACAGGCTGTCGAATGGAGATGAAAACGAAATAAAACTTTATCTGGAAAATCTCTATAAATTTAAAACCAGCGTAAAAATAATCGATGAAATCCCTTTTCAGTTTCAGATAAGAAATTTTAAATATGAATCTGAATTATCCCCCGGAGAAGAAAAAATTATAACATACAATTTAAGACCAGTAAAGAGAGGAGAGTATAACTTCGGGTTTATAAACATATATGCAAGCTCCCCGCTTAGATTAGTTTCGAAAAGATATAAATTTTTCGGCGATAAAATTGTTCCCGTTTACCCGTCCTACATACAGATGAGAAAATATGAGCTTATCGCAATTTCCAGCCGCCTTACAGATATCGGTATAAAAAAAATAAGGAAAATAGGTCATTCAACTGAATTTGAACAGATCAAAGAATATGTAATCGGGGACGATTTCAGATCAATCAACTGGAAGGCTACCGCAAGAAAAAATCAGCTTATGGTTAATAATTATGATGAAGAAAAATCCCAGCAAGTATACAACGTGATCAATATGGGAAGAGTTATGAAAATGCCGTTCAAGGGATTAAGCCTTTTAGATTATGCAATAAACACCAGTCTTGTTATTTCCAACATTGCCGTTCAAAAACAGGATAAAGCCGGGATTGTAACTTTTTCAAATAAAGTAAATGCCCTATTGCCGGCGGATAACCGTTCCGCACAGATGTTCAAAATACTTGAGCTTCTGTACAGGCAGAATACGGATTTCTTAGAATCCGATTATGAAAGCTTATGTTCGACTCTGCTGGCGAAGATTACTCACAGAAGTCTGATAATCTTATACACAAATTTCGAAACTATAGATGCATTAAAAAATCAGCTCCCCTTTTTAAGAAGACTCTCGGCCGGCCATCTTGTTTTAGTTATCTTTTTTGAAAATACCGAACTAAGATCTTTGATTGAAATGAAACCGAAGAATACCGAAGAAATTTATTTGAAAACAATCGGAGAAAAATTTGCTTTCGAAAAGAGGCAGATTGTTAAGGAACTTAACCGGTACAAGGTTCATTCAATTTTAACCCCGCCTGAAAAATTAAGTGTAAATACAATTAATAAATACCTCGAGTTTAAGGCACGCGGTTTGATTTGAAAATGCTATGCAAAAGATCCAAATTGAAACCAGTCAAAATGTAACCATAGAATACGAGCTTGCGAGCATAGGAGACAGAGTTGTTGCTCAGCTTTTAGATTTTTTAATTCTTACCGGTTACATAATCGGTTTAGTGCTGTTAATGTATTTATTAAATTCAGCAGGCGGATTCTTCGGCGGAATTGCATTCTGGATAATTTTATATCTTCCTGTCTTCTTCTATGACCTTTTACTGGAAACATTTTTAAACGGGCAATCTTTCGGGAAAAAAATCAGGAAAATAAAGGTTGTTAGGGTTGATGGAAGCCAGCCGACATTTATAAGCTATTTTTTAAGATGGATTTTAAAGACGGTTGATGTTTTCTTTACTTACGGATCAGTCGGAATAATTACAATCCTTATCAACGGCAAAGGACAGCGGCTGGGCGATCTGGCCGCAAACACTACTGTAATAAAAATTAAAAATCAAGGGAGTCTGAGTCAGACTATTTTTACAAATGTAAGTGAAACTTATCAGCCTGCATATCCACAAGTAACTTCTTTATCGGATAGAGAAATTGAATTGGTAAAAGAAGCACTTGAACACAACACAAGGCTGACAGATTTAAATAAGTATGATCAGATTCTTAAAAAAGTAAAAGCAGCAGTGGAAAAGAAAATCGGAATTAGCTCAACAATGACTACGCGCGCTTTTCTCCGCACAATTCTAAAGGATTACAATTCAATTAATGGAAGATAATCAGGTTTACTCATTTAAATTTTGAATATCAGCCCCTTACTTCATTAACAATTACCCGGATATGCTCGGGGGTTGTTCCGCAGCATCCGCCTACTATATTTGCCCCGGCTTTAATCAGCTCTTTTATTTTTGGGCGGATAATTTCCGGAGTTTCCGGGAAAACTGTTTTACCGTCCTGGATTACCGGCATTCCTGCATTTGCATGAATCAGAACCGGCGTAGTTTTATCTGCTGCCCTGATGGCCTGTATTACTTCAATCATCTGGTCGAAGCCGATTCCGCAGTTTGCACCTATTATATCGGCTCCGGCATCTTTAACGGCAGCTACCATCTCTTCCGGTGAAACCCCCATCATCGTCCTGTAATATCCGTGAACTGTTTTATTATAAGTAAATGTGCAGACAACCTCGAGATCTGTATATTCCTTAGCTGCTTTAATCGCCATGCAGGCTTCGGCAATTTCCGACATTGTTTCGATACACACTGCATCGGCTCCGCCTTTTTGAAGAGCTTCAACCTGAACACGGAAGCCGTCGAATACTTTTTCTTCAGGAACTTCACCCATCATTACAATAGCACCTGAGGGACCGATTGAACCGAGCACAAAATGATCATTCCCGGCAGCTTCTCTAGAGATCGCAGCAGCAGCTTCGTTGATTTCAAAAGCTCGGTCTTGAAAACCATAATGTTCCAATCTTACAGGGTGAGCCCCGAAGCTGTTGGTTAAAATCATATCTGCACCGGCATCAATATAGCTCTTTGCTATTCCCAATACTTCGTTTCTGTGGGTAATATTCCAAATTTCGGGGCATTCCCCTATTTCCAATCCAAGGTTATGAAGAAATGTTCCCCATGCACCGTCGGAAATAAGAATTTTGCCGTTTCCTAAAGCTCTAAGAATTGAATTCATTTCTATCGCAAATTATTAAAATTAATGTTCAGTAAATCTAAAATAAATCTCTGCTAATTTACAGAAAAGATCGTCGATAATTATTTTTTCTCTTCCAATTCATTCTTTACCGATTCGGCTGCTTCTTGAGCACTCCC
The DNA here is from genome assembly GCA_036824595.1 of Ignavibacteriaceae bacterium. Lineage (GTDB taxonomy): Bacteria > Bacteroidota > Ignavibacteria > Ignavibacteriales > Ignavibacteriaceae > DATKLQ01. The sequence continues at coordinate 9,612 of DAISZW010000055.1, read as the reverse complement.
GTGAAATTTAATTTCTTCTCCCCATCTCCACTGGCTGAGGTAATCATCTTCAGAGATTAATCCCTGTTCTTTTGCAGCCTGATCAATTTTTGCAATAAACTTTGATGACAATTCTATCTTGATTTCATCAAAATCATCCCATGCTTTTATTTGAGCCGGAATATCCTGCCAATATAGTATCTGATATAATGCCATTTAATCTTTTTGATTCTCTAAAATTTATTATTTATTCCTTTCCTACTAACCGTAAAAATAAATCAACTGCACTGCTTGCATCGGACCCGTAGCCGTCGGCACCGATCTCATCGGCATACATTTGGCTGATAGGTGCACCGCCGATTGCCATTTTTATCTGGCCCAAACCTTTCTCTTTAAATCCGTCGATTACGGTTTTCATGTAAGTCATGGTGGTTGTTAATAAGGCGCTCATTCCGATAATATCGGGTTTAAATTTTTCCGCAGCCGCTAAAAATTTCTCAATGCTTTGATCCACTCCGATATCATGTACTTCAAACCCTGCTCCTTCAGCCATCATACAGACAAGATTTTTCCCGATATCGTGAAGGTCCCCGCGGACTGTTCCCATAACCAGCCTGCCTTTCGGTTCTGTGTTTGAATCTTTTGCAGAGAGTAAAGGTTTCAATACTGCCATTCCTGCTTTCATTGCACGGGCTGCAATCAATACTTCAGGTACATACAGAATGTTATATTTAAAATCTTCACCGACTACGCTCATTCCGGCAATTAATCCTTCATTCAATACCTCCTGCACGCTTCTTCCCTCGGCTAAGGCATCTTTAGTCATTTGTTCAACTTCTTTTGCTTTACCTTCGTACAGGTATTGATTCATCAAAGCATAATCGGGCATTTACAATTCTTTCTAAGGATTAATTTTATCGGGTGATTATTTTTTCTTATAAAAATATATTGATCAAAAGAATATTCGAAAAAAGATTTCTCAGCGTTTTGAATTATACTCATTTAAAGCTTTCCGCATCGCCAGAATATTCTCTCTCGGCATTCCCGGACTTGTACCGCCTCCGACTGAAAGGATAATCCCTTCTCCGCCGCTTTTCTCTAAAACATCCATAGTAGCATTATAAACTTCTTCAGGTGTTCCGCGGACTCCGATTTCCAGCGGATTAACATTACCCATAAGGCACATCCTATTCCCCAGACGGCTTTTTACTTCCGAAATGTCTGTCTGCTTGCCCCAGTTAAGTACATTGAATCCGCAGTCGGGTAAATGTTCCAGGCATGCATTTACATCGGCATCGTTATGATAGATTTTTATCCAATCTTTCGGGAATGCATCGCAGATTTTTTTCAGATAGGGATGTGCAAATTCTTTATAATGATCTTCATTTACAAATCCCACTATATCGTCTAAAATAAAAATACCCTCAACGGTATTTCCCATTATTTTAGCCTGAGCCTTGAGCCAGTCAATAATCAGGTTTGTACATAAACTTATTAATTTATGCGCATAATCAGGATTCTCAACCAGATCAATCATGAAATCTGTAGTGTTTCTTACAAATCCCGCTGTGCAGAGAGGCCCGCGCGATGTAGCAAGAGGCAGAATATAACCGTGATCTAGAATGCGCTGCTTAATCATTTTAATTCTGTGCAGTGTTAATCCCATGAATGAGTCGCTTTCAACTTCATATTCGGGCAGCAGATCAACATCTTCAATATGAAATAAAGTGTGGTACTCACTCGGTGTATTATTCTGCCAGAATTTAATTTTTGCACCTAATGCAGAAGGTTCTGCCGCCATGCCGTATTCCATCCACCATGATGGGACAAAAATAATATCCGGGTACTCTTGATGTATTTTTAAATTAGACTGGAACCACAATTCGGGATCGAGGAAATAATCCATATGGCTTATTCCAAGATATCCCGGTATCCAGGGGCTGTCGATAATTAAAGCCATTGGTATTTTATCCATTTTTTCTAATCGGGCTGCTTTTTTAAAAGTCTCCCATTGTTCAGGTCTCATGTTATTCCCTTTTTAATTGATTTGTTGGAAAAAACTATATCAAAATTCATTATTACCAGTTATTCTCAAGGTGAAATAAAAATTTCGTTTTCAGTAATGTTCAATTCTACACCCGCGGAACGGGCTGCTTCCTGCAGCGCAGTATCCAACATAATTACAGGATCCGGACTCACATCGATTCTCCTCATTAATCCTTCCCCTTTTCTGTTTCCCACTGTTAAATTAATTTTTAATCCTTTTCTTTTGCATGAAATCCTTGTCCCGTCTTCGAGAGTTTTATTCATTGGTTTTAAAAAGGCATCTATATAATGGACGCCTATACCGGATTTGTCGCTGAAATTAGGGGGTAATTTGTCTTTCGCAGATCTATCGATGTCACAGATTTTAATCAATAATTAATTCTCCAATATTATTTGAGAGCTTGACGAAACATTCATTTTCTGTTTTTCATATTTCGCAACAGCATAATGCATTACTTCAAATACAATCCCCCATTTGTGTCTGCGGCTTTCAGGATTGCAGTAACAGCCTTCCGGGCTGAATTGTCGTTCCCATTTTAAAACCTCTTGGAGATTGCGGCCTAACAGCGGTTTTTCATTTCCGATTTCACTCAACAGTTGTTCCGAATCTTTAAAATAACCGCACATGTATTTATATCCCTCATCCGAAGGATTGCAATTTAATGAAATTATTTGATATCCTTCAATTGCTGAACTAAGCTTTATATCATACTGAAATTCAAGCTTGTGTCCGAGATTGGAACATGTTGTCCCTTCGTACCTGAATTTTCCTTCAATGGTACCTTCATCCGATATTTTTAATTTCAGGCGTTCATCGGACCATTTCTCCAAAGCCTTTATGCTGATGGTATATTTTGCATTTTGATCCAGCATATAAATGAAATCTTTTATTTATTAAATGCTCCGGATAATTATGTTCTTTTTATCTGACAAATCTCTTTTCATTAACATGCTCACATCCTCAATTTGGGTATTCCATATTTTGGCTGGCAGACGCCGGTATTGGCATGGACTAAATGAACATGTGCTGCACGGAATAAAGTCTGAAAATTTCCGGACCTTCTCAGCATCCTTTGTAATTCCAAATAAAGCCAGCATCGATTTTTTTGGTTTGAGCATGCCGCTCTCGAGCATGCTTATTTCTCCCGGGAAATCCGTTTCCCAATTCTTAACTAAATTCCAGAGTTGATTTTGATCTTCAATTTTCCATCCGGAATAACCGGGACTGTAATGAGGAAGGACTGCCGAATTATTTTGCTCTGCCCAATCGCATAAATAAAAACCGACGCTATATACAAGATATTCTACTACTGCCGAGCCATAGATTTCAAGGAAAAAATATTCATCAGGTTTATTTTCTTTCCAAAGCTGCAGCGCTTTTTCTTCACATTCTTTTCCGGCGCTTATTACTGCAATAACTGCTTTGTCAGTCTTTGTTCGAGAGAATTGATTCGATAAATTCTTTGATGAAAGCTTAACGTTTTCAATTTTTAAATTATTATCTTCGATTTCAACTTTGTCCAGTAAAATTGCGTAGATCCAGGGCTTTCCGTTTTTACAGAACCATTCCCTTGCCCATCCGGAAAGTTCACCGGCTTTACCTTCAAGTTTATGATTATTGGGATAACCAAGCAGCCGGATGTATTCCTCTTCTCTCACATTTACATCAGGTTTTACTTCTTTCAGCGGGTTCATATTACATCTTTTAAAGATTCAAGAGGATTAAACTGGCATCCTTCTACAAAATAGTCGAAAAACAAAGGATCGGTTTCAAGCCGGCAATGTATGACTTTTTCGACTAATTTTTCCAGCTCGACTCGTTTTGCTTTCGACAGAAGAGCTATTGACGCTCCTTCTATTGAAGCATTTCCGATCTGCAGAATTTTTGAATTTTCTATATTGGGTATTAGGCCTATAGTTTTTGCCGAATCAATATCTAAATATCTCCCGAAACCTCCGGCAATGTAAAAGACATCTATATCGTTGAAGTTAATTCCGTAATTTTTAAATATAATTTGAAGTCCGGCAACATTAGCTCCTTTTGCCTGCGCAAGTTCATTAATATCCTTTTCAGTTATTTCAATATGTGAATCGTTTCCGGAGTAAACGACAAATTCATTTTCTCCGTTTACAAACCGTCCCATGCTGTTCATTAAACCATGGCTGATAAGTTCGCTGAGTAGGTCTATTAAACCTGATCCGCAGATTCCTTGAGGCGCAGAATTATCTATAACCTTAAATGAATTCGTGCTATCATGATTGATTTGAAATTTTTCTATTGCACCGGATAATGCCGGCATACCGCATGAAATATTGCCTCCTTCAAATGCAGGTCCGGCAGGACATGAAGCAGCCAGAATTTTTTCTTTATTCCCTAAAATAATTTCAGTGTTAGTGCCTATATCCATAACAGCAACTAATCTTTCTTCACTGGCCATATTAACTGCCAGCATACATGCAGCTGCATCTGCTCCAACATGTCCGCTTATTATAGGAAGACTATAAATCTGTGCTTTCGGATTAAGCGGTAAATTCAGCCTTTTTGGTGATTCAACCAGGCATGTGTTAATACGTTTACCTTCTACTTTTTCAATTTCTGTTATGGACCGGTAAGGATTCTGGCCGATTGAGTAGACATTCAGCCGGAAGAAAAGGTCACGCATTGTAGAATTTCCGGCTATTACGGCTTCGTAAATGGAAGAAGGATCAACGGGAAATTCTTCAATTGCATGAGTTAAATAACCGGCCAGTGTTCTCTGAAGAAGTTTATCTTTATGTTCGGTATCGTATTGAATTCTCGCCATTATATCGGATCCCCCGAACCTCTGAGGATTTTCAAACGCAGAATCGGCAACAATTTCTCCTGTTTCTAAATTAATAAGGTACACCACGATTGTAGTTGTTCCGAGATCTACTGCAATACCGCAGATCGGATCTTTACTTGAAGATATAAATGCATCATTTAAGAAGATGTGCTCACCTTTTCTTACAACAGCAGGATCAAGCTTTAAATCATAACCGGATACTGGAAGCTGCAGTGCTTTGGTTTCAATCCTCATATTTCCCCTGCGCATTGTACTGCACCTTAAAACCCCGGAATCTTTGACAATCTTAGTACGGCAGGAAAGTCGGAATTTATTATTTGTTCCCGGAATACCGCTTTTATTAAATAAATGCATCTCTTGCGGGGCGGGTTCAGATAATAATTCCATACCTTCATTGATTTCGACAAGGCATTCTTTACACTTCCCTTGTCTGTTGCAGGAAGTAGGAACATGTATCCCAAATTTTTCGGCATATTCGTGCAGAAAAGAACCAGGTTCAACTACTGCATGATTATTATTAAAATGCAGTTTTATGCTCATTACTTTTTAAATTTCCCAAGTTATTAACCATACCCTAAATGATTTAAACTTTATTGAAACGATTTAATAACCGTAAAAATTTTTATTGTATAAATATTTATTTTTAAGAATCGATTGAACTGAGCAGCCGCGATTTAGAAAACCGGCGATAATATACACAATCTAATATTTAATCGAAATGATGCCGGCAGGTTTCAATCTGAACGGTTAATCTGATTAATCTTTGGATTTGATATGCATTATTGTAAAATTTCCGCTGCCGGAATAAAACAAAATAAATGAAAGTAAAAGGAGAAAAGTATTTTCCAAAATTTTTTGTATTCCTATTTTTGATCCTCCGGCGGTACCGAAACAGCCGCAGTTTATGTCTAGACCGCGTATGAGGGAAATTGAGACTGCAAATATGAAGATTATCAAAAAAGCGCCTATTAAAAAAGAACTTTCTCTGACTGAAATCCCAAAAACAAGCAGCATACCTGCGGTTAATTCAATCCACGGAAGAAAAATCGCTAAGATATTCACTGTGAATAGAGGAAACAGCTTATAGTTGTGAATGGAAAGTGCAAAATTTCCCGGATCATTAATTTTTTCGACTGCCGCATAAATAAAAACAAATCCTATAAAGAATCTGATTAAAAAAAGAAAATAATTATTGTTTAAAATTTTTTTCATTTGTTTACAGAATTACCTTCCACGGGATATCCGGCATTAAGCCATTTATTCCAGCCTCCGAAAAATATATAGACGTTTTTATATCCTATCTCAAAAAGTTTATTCCCGAGGAGTATGCTTAAATCGCAGTCGGTGCCGCCGCAATAAGTAACGATTCTTTGATCTTTTTTTATTTTCTCAAGCTCCGTTATATAATCATCCAGGTGATCAAATGGAATATTTACCGCGTCTTTAATACGGCCGGATAAATAATCCTCCTTTTCTCTTGCATCGATGAAAAGTTCTTTTTGTTCATACAATTCCTTCGCCTGGGCAAGGTTTACGGCATAAGGTTCATCGGCATTTAACGGTACCGATAACGGACCGGATTCCCATTTTAAAACCTTTTCTTGTGCAATCAGCGGAACCCCTTTAGGATTAATCAGATTAAAAATTAAGCCAAGGATTGAACTGATAATGATAATTGCTAAAACTATTTTACCGTTTATTTTCAATAAAAAAGCTTCGGATTCTTTAATAAATCTTTTTTAAGTATTAATAATATAGGAATTTAGCAGAAAACAAATTTAATCAAGAGAAACCTAGATTTTAAAATAAAAATCACAAATTGAAGTTTCTTTGTTATTATCGTTTCTATTTCTTATATTTTTTTGCATTTTTCAAAAAAATAAACCGTTTCAATTTCTTTTAAATGGCGGGGGCTTTTAAGATGAAAAGAATAACTATTATTGATGTTGCTAAACGCGCCGGCGTTTCAAAGGGTACGGTTTCAGCGGTAATAAATGCAAAAAATACCGTTAAACCGGGTACCCGGGATCATATCTTAAATGTAATGAAAGAACTTCACTTCCGTCCCAAAGGCGTTGCAAGAAATTTAAAGAATGGCAGGGAAGATAAAAGCATCGGAATAATAATAAAAGATTTGAACTACCCGTTCTATACTTCAATTGCTACGGGAGTAGAAGAATACGCCAACAGCAAGGGATATTCCGTAATAATTACAAGTTCTGAGAATGATCATGAATGTGAGAAAAAATTTACATACCTTTTTTCAGCAAAAGATATAAAGGGCGCCATTATAGCACCGATTATAGAAGGGACTTCCGAGATTGAACATCTTTTTAAACTGAAAATGATCAACTACCCTTTTGTTCTTCTGGAAGATGTAAAAGGGATTCAGGCAAATGTAGTTGCAATAGATAATATTAAGGCGATAAAAAAAGCGGTAAAATATTTAATCAACAGCGGGCATACTAAAATTGTTCACTTTGCCGGACCGCCTGCTTCCTCCCATACGAAGGAACGTATTGAGGGATTCAGACATGCATTTAGTGAAAGCACTTTGGCTTTCAACGATGAAATGATTGTTTCGATCGGTTCCCGATATGAAGAAAGTTTTGGAAATACTCTTAAATACTTTAAGAATAAAAGCAAAAAAGACTATCCTACCGCAATAGTATGCTTCAACGACCAGCAGGCTCTTGCAGTAATTACTGCTTTAAAGAAGCTGGGTATTCATATACCCGGGGATATATCCATTGTCGGCAACGACGATATTTATTACGCTAAAATATACCCTGTGCCTTTGACAACTATTAGAGCACCAAAGGAGGAAATCGGCAAGACAGCTGCTGAAATCTTAATACGCAATATAGAATCTTCAACAATAATTCCGATTGAACGGGTTGTACTCGACACTGAATTTATTATCAGGGAATCGACAAGGGTTTTGAACGAGTAAAAAATCTCTGGTAATTATGTAACTCATCTGAATTTTATCCCTCGAGGTTTATAAAAACCCCGAGGGATTTTTTTTCAATTCGGCCTGCTCACAAATGAAAATGAATATGGGGATTTCATCCTGCTTCCATGCATATCACTGATGGTAGTTCCAATGGTAACCGTATACTTGGTGTTAGGCTGCAGCGGAGTATACGGTGTAAACTTAATCTGATTCATCTGCTCGTACGGATATGAACCTCCGTATGTTATCGAGCCGCCTACCGCAGGTGATATTGAAAATGATGCTTGAGCAGTTGATAAAGTAACATAATTGTTAAAACTTATTTGAATCGGCTCTGAAGGAGATACAAATAATTGCCCATTTGAAGGATAGGTGCCGGAAACGTTAAGCGGGGCTGTTCTAAATGAAAATGTGAATGTATGTCCAATTTCGTTCCCATCTTTATCCTTCGCAGATTTATCAATTGAAACGGTAATTGTTGTATCGGATAAAAACGGACCTCCTGTATAGATGCGCAATATATTCTCTTCCGGCCAAAGAAATATTGTATTCATCGGGGGTGTAACGCTAGTTAACAGCTCAACTGAGTTTATATCCATTCTCCTTGGGAAAGTAACAGTAATCCCGTTATAGCTGTAGTTTAAAGGAGAAACATCTATATCACCATGCACAGGATCGGTTAAAATACCGTTTTGCGATGTATATGACTGGACAGTTCTGAATTTAAACTGAAGCGGAAAACGCATAAAATTTCCGGCTGTATCTTTTGCAGTAGTACCTATTGTTACAGTATATGATGTATCGGAATATGAATCTTTTTTTGAAAATGCATAACTCATGGAGGAAACTTTACTATAAGTTGTAATAGTGGCACTTCTATCAAAACCCTCTGCAGATGAGAACATACCGTACATAGGAGCTTGGGTATAATTTCCCCAGGAGAAAATTCCTTCAGCCGGGGGATCTACTGAAAAAGCTTTTTCAACACTTTCTCTATCCATCGGCTGTGTAAACATAATTGAAACTGTAATTCTTCCGTATCTCCAGTCATACACTATTTCCCCCCTGTCTTCCGGGTAAAATGATTCTACCAGATCCGGAACGGTTGAAAGAGTTACTTCGCCAAGATATGTAATGCTGCCGCCTGTCAGCATCAGATTTGTTTTTTGAAAAACGCGGTAATTTTCCGCAACGATAGTTACGTTGTAATTGCCGATTCGGAGATCCCTGAACTCAAAAGACCCATCGGCAGGATTGATTTCAACTGAATCAATCGATTCAACTTGACTGATAATAACCACTGCTTTGCTGTCCTTTTGAATAACCTTCCCGATAAGGTCTGCATGCAGAAGATCATTTGTAAATTCTTTGGGGATTTCATGCTCTATAATGGTTTCTTCACAGCCAAAGAAAAAAAGGATAATACAGAAAAGAAAGGAAATTATTTTCTTCATTAGAAAGCTCCTCCTTTTTTATAAAGAACTGTTATTCCATTCTAATATGAACAGATTTTTACGGTTTTCTTGAAACATGTGGGATTTGCATTCCCCTACTCTGCCCAAAGCATGTGCCGCAGAAATATTCCGGTTAACTACCTAAATAGCAATAGAAATGAAGAGAGTTTCTATCAATTTTTTGATAGACTATATATTTTCTGAAAATATTCAGGTATCCACAACTATTTAATAATAAATGGATCACCTGCTACCTTTATTTTTCTCTGAATGTATTCAGTAGTCGGAGCTTTTGAGTTCGGCTGCAAACCTCCCGCTGAAATCATAAAATCTCCCGGCTCAACAACACGTT
>DAISZW010000054.1:4521-18684 GCA_036824595.1 Ignavibacteriaceae bacterium | reverse complement strand
TTTTTTTGATGACGCTTTTCCTGGTTCTGAATATAGTTAATTACTGTATTTATCTGAGATTTACTATATGTAAAAGCTCCGAATCCCTTCTGCCAAGAAAATTTACCGGCTACTAATTTATTTTCATTAATATAATTGGATGAGTTCGATTTTATATCCCTTACTAAATCAGATATGGAAATATCGGGAGAGAAGCCTATGAACAAATGAACGTGGTCCCCTGTTCCATTAATAATCATAACTTTCTGACCCTTATTCTTAATGATTCCTCCAATGTATTTGTAAAGATTATCTTTTATTCTTTCCGAAATCAGATTCTGCCTCCCCTTGGGAGCGAATATTATTTGCACATATAATTGAGTATATGTATTTGCCATTTATCCCCCTGTTTGGTTCGAATTAAATATTGATGATCTTAGCACTATTCGATATTAATGAATATATCTATGCATTTAACAAAATCAAAGAACTATATAATTAAATTATAAATGTATCGCTCCTCCGGAGCTGAAATAAATTACTGATATTTTATTCCTACTAATGTGCCGCCGCTATGCGGCTAAAAAGGTCAAAAATAAATTTATAAGCCGCGAGTCGGATAAAATTTAAATTTTCTGTAAATGAACTTGATTAACAGTGAAGCTGCAGAGCAGCGGAACATTAGTCCGATATACTAAAGATGAATTTAAGTTTTCAGGAAGCGATACCAGTTTTAAATCTATTTAGAAGCTTCAATCCTTTTTAATCATACATTATATAGAAACTAATGACTTTCAAATTACCAAAAACAAAAAACGTGTTGCCTCCACCAAACAGCTTTAAATGAGAATATAGGTATAATTTTGCAAAAAGCTGCGGAGCAGCGGAACATTAGTAACTGTGAACAAAAGAACAAATTTAAGCTTCGGAGAAGCGGCACTTAACTAATCATACCATTCAAATAAATATTCGCTTTTGTAATCAATTCCAAATTTATCTAAGAACTCTAAATATTCTTCCTGAAATGATTTCTTTTGATGATGCTTTTCCTGATTCTTAATATAGTTAATTACCGCATATGACTGGGATTTACTATATGTAAATGCTCCGAATCCCTTTTGCCAGGAAAATTTACCGGCTACTAATTTATTTTAATTAATGTAGTTGGATGAGTTTGATTTTACATCTCTTACCAAATCAGATATTGAAATATCAGCAGAGAAGCTTATGAACAAATGTATATGATCCTGGGTGCCATTAATAATTATAACCTTCTGACCTTTATTCTTAATAATTCCTCCCATGTATTTGTAAAGTTTATCTTTTATCCTTTCTGAAATCAGATTCTGTCTTCCTTTTGGAGAGAAAATTATTTGCACGTATAATTGAGTATATGTATTTGCCATTTATCCACCTGTTTGGTTGGAATAGAAATATTGATGATCTTAGCACTATTCGATATTAATGAATATATCTATGCATTTAACAAAATCAAAGAACTATATAATTAAATTATAAATGTATCGCTCCTCCGGAGCTGAAATAAATTACTGATATTTTATTCCTACTAATGTGCCGCCGCTATGCGGCTAAAAAGGTCAAAAATAAATTTATAAGCCGCGAGTCGGATAAAATTTAAATTTTCTGTAAATGAACTTGATTAACAGTGAAGCTGCAGAGCAGCGGAACATTAGTCCGATATACTAAAGATGAATTTAAGTTTTCAGGAAGCGATACCAGTTTTAAATCTATTTAGAAGCTTCAATCCTTTTTAATCATACATTATATAGAAACTAATGACTTTCAAATTACCAAAAACAAAAAACGTGTTGCCTCCACCAAACAGCTTTAAATGAGAATATAGGTATAATTTTGCAAAAAGCTGCGGAGCAGCGGAACATTAGTAACTGTGAACAAAAGAACAAATTTAAGCTTCGGAGAAGCGGCACTTTTTTAAAAGATAAGAGAGAAATATCAGGTTATTAATAGACAAGCCAGCAGCTTGTCTCTCCGCCCAAAAATGGATTTGCACACTTCCTAGCTCTTTCAATTTTTTTTTATATTTGCACTTTATTGAGGAAAATAAAAGAATCAGAATATGTTAACAAATGAAATAAAAGAAATTCCAAAAGCATATGATCCCTCCAACGTTGAAGACAAATGGTATTCATACTGGATAAAGCATAAGATTTTTCATTCCGAAGTAGATAAAAATAAAAAACCTTACACAATTGTAATCCCTCCGCCTAACATCACCGGGATGCTTACAATGGGGCATATCCTGAATAATACAATCCAGGATATTTTAATCCGGATGAAAAGAATGCAGGGGTATAATGCCTGCTGGGTTCCCGGAACAGATCACGCTTCAATTGCCACCGAGGCAAAAGTAACAAGCTCTTTGAAAGAAAAAGGAATTGATAAATTTGAAATCGGCAGAGAAGAATTTTTAAAATACTGTCTTGAATGGAAAGAAAAATACGGCGGAATAATAATTCAGCAGCTTAAAAAGCTCGGTGTAAGCTGCGACTGGGATCGCGAACGGTTTACGATGGATGATCACTACTACAGAAGAGTAATTGAAACTTTTATAGATCTTTATAATGAAGGGAAAATTTACCGCGGCTTCAGAATGGTTAACTGGGATCCGGCATCGAAATCGGCTATTTCAGATGAAGAAGTCATTTACAGGGAAGTAAACGGGAAACTCTGGTATTTCAAATACCCTGTTAAGGAAAGCAGTGAATTTGCCACAATTGCAACCACACGTCCGGAAACAATGCTTGGCGATACCGGTATTGCTGTAAATCCAAATGATGAGAGATATAAAAATTTAATTGGAAAGAAAGTAATTCTTCCGCTAGTGGGAAGGGAGATTCCGGTTTTTGCGGATGAATATGTTGAAATGGGATTCGGTACTGGTGCAGTAAAAGTAACTCCAGCTCATGATCCGAATGACTATGAGATGGCTAAACGCCACAAGCTGGAGATAATAAATATTTTTAATCCCGATGCTTCTACAAATGGAAATGTTCCCAGTGATTTTCAGGGGATGGACAGATTTGAAGCCCGCGAAAAAGTAATCGAAGAAATGAGGCAGCTTAAGCTTCTTGTTAAAATTGAAGATTACCAGAATAAAGTAGGCTATTCAGAGCGGGGAGGTGTGCCGGTTGAACCTTATCTTTCCGAACAATGGTTTATGAATATCGATGAGCTTGCGAAACCGGCTCTGGAGGTTGTGCTTAACGGGAAGATTAAATTTTATCCTGAACATTGGGTGAAAACTTATGAGCATTGGATGAGCAATATCCGGGACTGGTGCATTTCCCGCCAGCTTTGGTGGGGGCACCGGATACCTGTCTGGTATCATAAACAGACAAAGGAAATTTACTGTTCATTACTGCCGCCGGATGATAAAGAGAATTGGGAGCAGGATAAAGATGTACTCGATACATGGGCATCAAGCTGGCTTTGGGCTTACGATGTTTTTAAAACCGAGGAAGAACAGAAATATTATTATCCAACCGATACACTGGTAACAGCTCCGGATATAATATTTTTCTGGGTTGCTAGAATGATTATGGCCGGACTTCATTTTAAAAAGAGTATCCCGTTTAAACACGTTTATTTTACCAGCATTATAAGGGATGTTCTGGGGAGAAAGATGAGCAAATCGCTCGGCAATTCTCCCGATCCGCTTGATGTAATAAATGAGTACGGAGCCGATGCACTCCGGTTCACCGTAATTTATCTTGCTCCGCTCGGGCAAGATGTTCTTTTCTCAGCTGATAAATGCGAAATCGGGAGGAACTTTGCGAATAAGATTTGGAACGCCGGAAGATTTCTCCTGATGAACAGTCAAACTATTAAAGCGGATAAAAATTTAATTGAAAAGCATATCGATTTTTCGGATAAATGGATCTATTCACGTTTCCACAAGACTTTACTTGAATTAAATAGTGCGATAGAAAAATTTGAAATAAATAATGCGGCAAAAATTATTTATTCATTTGTATGGAGTGATTTCTGCGACTGGTACATCGAAATGGCAAAGAACCGATTATACTCCGATAAAGATGAGATAAAATCTGCTGTTCTTATACGCGCACTGGAAATATTTGAAAATCTTTTAAAGATTGTACATCCGTTCATGCCTTTTTTAACTGAAGAGCTTTGGCAATTAATTGAAAAGAGAAAGGAAGGAGAAAGCATTTCGATTTCCGGATTTCCAAAAGAGAATGCTTCGATGATAAATGAAGAAGCAGAAAAGGAAATGGAATTTGTTCAGGATATTATAACTTCCTTAAGAAATATCCGAGGCGAGATGAATATCCCTCCCTCAAAATCGATAAAGGTTCTTTTGAAATCATCTCATGTAAAAGATTATCAACTCGATTATATTAAAAAGCTTTCCCGGGCAGAGGAAATTAATGTTGAAGAGAACATGAATAAACCTAAAGCAAGTGCTTCGTCTGTAATAAAAGGCTGTGAAATATATGTGCCTCTTGAAGGATTAATTGATCTTGACGTCGAACGGAACAGACTGCAGAAGGAAATAACCAGACTTGAAAGTGCGCTTTCGGGAATCGAAAAAAAATTATCTAACGAAAAATTTGTTAATAATGCTGCCCCGGAAGTTGTGGAAAAAGAAAGAACAAAAAAACATGATTGGGAAATCAATCTTGCTAAGTTGAAAGAGATTTTAGAAAGTCTTAACTAACATCCCATTACTTGAACTTAAACTTGAGCTTGAACTTAAACTTTCTCCATGGCTTTTTCATAGATTTCAATTACTTTATCGGTAAGTCTTTCTATATTAAATTTTTCAGTTGCTCTTTTCCTCGCCTCTTCTCCAAGATTCTTTCGCGTTTCAGGTGAATTTATTAAAAGCTCAATCTTTGCCGCTAAATCTGCCGAATTTTTATTCTCAAACAGGTAAGATGTTTTACCGTCAACAGCTATATCCAAAATTCCATCAGTATTTGTGCAGACCGAAGGTTTCTCCATTGCCATTGCTTCAACCAATGCAATTCCGAATGCTTCGGCACGGGAAGGAAAAACAAAAATATCCATTGCAGATAGTACTTCAGGAGTATCGCTTCTAAAGCCTGCAAATATCATGTTGTCAAGTTTAAGCCGGACTGCCTTATTTTTTATTTTCTCCATATAAGCATCTTCGCCGCGGCTTGCTTCACCAACTACAAGAAATTTAAGTCCCGGATATTTTTTATTTAATATATCGGCTGCAGCAAGAAATTCTTCATGTCCTTTACCAGGACTGAATCTAGCCATCATTCCGATTACAAGTTCATCGTCTTTTAAATCAAACTGCTTTCTAACTTTTTCTCCGCTCACTTCTTCAGGATTAAATACATTAATGTCTATCCCGTTATGGAGAAGCAGAACGTTTTCTTCCTTTAAAGGGCATGTATTCAGGAGATTTTTTTTAATTATGCTGCTGATTGCAAGCGCAAACGTAACCCTTTTATAAATCCATCTGTGGAGATAATCTTTTTTAATTATAAAAGAACCTACCTGTTTGGTGAGTATCAGAGAAATGCTGCTCTTAAGAGCCTTTAAAGCCGGTACCAGCAGCCAGAGGTCTTTGGAAGCCTGGGTATGGATGATATCGTATTTATTCTTGTTGATTAAAGCAATAATCTTTAGGATAATAAAAGGGTGAAAATAACCTGATGCTTTTACAGGATGAATAATAGCCCCGGTGTTGTTTGCTTCAATATGAATCCTGGATTCTGAAATGCAGAGAAACTCTACGTGAATATTCCTTTTTAAAAGCTGCCGTACGGAAGTAAGGGTATACATTTCCATTCCTCCCCAGCTTTTCGATAAACAAGAATACAGAACTTTCATATTTAACTATAAACCGATTATTAATATATTTTCTTTAGTTCTGCATTACGGAAATAGTGCAAAAGAATTTCATCGAATTGAAAACCCAGAGCAGACATTACTGCTGCGCCGATCTGGCAAAGTCCAACCCCGTGTCCCCATCCCGATCCATATAAAATAAATTTTTCAGGCAGACCGTTATTACCCATCTCTTTTTCCACAACAAATGCAGAGCTGTAGAGATGGCTGTTCGAAAGCACTCTTCTTATTTCGAGTTCTTTGCCGATGATTAATGTTTTAAGCGTTCCGACAATTTTCAACTTAATCAATCTTGAGGAAGCTCCTCTTTCCATCGGGATTAAATCCACAATATTTCCGAAATCAATTCCGCTTTTTACTTTAATAATTTCAGAAATTTCTGCCTGGGTATATTCTGCTTTCCAGCGGTAGAAATCTTTTGTTTTTTGATCATATTCAATAAGCGCCTGCGATAAAATTTTTTTATTTGCAGTATTGCAGTAAGCAGCCGGTTTTCCTTTTACCCATTTCTCCACATTCTTTTCATTAGAAAAATCCAAGCTGTAATTATCCGGCGGAAACTTATAGTCAACAATCGATGAAAGATATTCATATTTAACAGGCTCCCAGACATTCTCAAATGATTCGGTAATACCTCCGCATGATTTGGAATATCTTGTATCGCAGATTTTACCACGGTTAGCAAGAATAATTCCGTATGTCTGCAGTACTGCCTGCTTCGCATTTTCGGTAAATATTTTTGTAATTCCCTGGTATCTTTGGCAGTGATCATCGGCGCAGATATCAAAAAGATTATGATCTTCCCTTCCATACCATTTAATGTATTCTTTTTCTGTACTAAAGGAGGCGGGACTTTTGGAAACAGAAGGTTTAACTTTTTTAGAAGTTTTTGATTTCTCCATTTGTGAAAGGAGCCAGCTACGTGATATTATTGCATGAGCTTTTAACAGCTGCAGAGATGATTTCGAACTTATTTCGGAAGAGATAACGCTTTGAAGATATTTTTCAGCGGGAAGAATATTAATTAGCCAGATTCTATTCTTTTCCTTTTTTAACTTCAGCGATCCGGTGAATCTCTGTTTTTCTTTTCTTTGCCAGTGAAAATCTACTCCTATTGTGACATCCCTTATTAAAAAAGAATCCGATGCCGGATCCGTAGGTTCGAAGATTATTTCGTCGGTGACTTGTAATTTATTATCCCCATTTTGGCAAATAATATTTCCTTCAGCCAGCTCAGCAAAAAAAGGGCCGTTGAACTTGCTCTGCATTCCATGGGATTTAAAATCACCGTAAAGTTCAAAATTAATGCGCCTCTCGGACATTATTCCTACATGAACTTCAGGTTCTTTATTAAAAAAAAAGCCCTCTCTCTCCGGTCTATTATTTCCTGCCATCTAATAGTATTAACCCAAAAAAAGTAAAATAAAAACTAAATATAAGTATTGTTTGTAACATCTCGCAAAGTACCATTAAATTCATAATTTATAAGGATTAATCGGAATATTTGCATTCTTATTGCTTAAAACTATTTCTGACCTTAATGTTCCCGGAATTTTCGTTATAACATATAAAAATGATTATTTTAGCTTAAACAAAATTTTTTTTTCCCTTATTTAATTCAACTCGAAAATGTCTATTACCTCAAAAACTGTAACTTTGATAGGCTTCCCGATGGACTTAGGTGCCGACAGGAGGGGAGTTGATATGGGTCCTTCCGCTTTGCGTATTGCTGATTTGAAAATTAAACTGGAAGCTCTTGGATACGATATCGTTGATTCGGGCGATATAAATATTCAAATTATGGAAAGACAGAAAATTTCAAACCAGAAGCTAAAGTATCTCCTTGAGATTTTAAAAACCACAAAAATACTCGCACGAAAAGTTGAAAAAGTTTTAGATCAGGGGAGATTTCCTTTATGCATTGGAGGGGATCATTCAATGGCAATCGGAACAATTGCCGGAATCTCTTCTTACTGCAGAAAAAATAAATTAAAACTAGGCGTAATTTGGATTGATGCGCATGCAGATATGAATATGGAAGAAACAACACCAAGCGGAAATATTCATGGAATGCCTCTTGCCGCTTCCCTCGGTATTGGAAACGAAAAGCTGGTTAATCTTTTAGGATTCTCACCAAAATTAAAACCTGAGAACTGTATTTTAATCGGGATCAGAAGCATAGATCAAATGGAAAAGATAACCATTAAAAAACTTAAAATTCCGGTTTATACAATGTCCGATATCGATAAGATTGGAATTCATAGGATCATTGTAAGAGTTTTAAAGCAGTTTAGGGAAAAAGTTGATCATATTCATGTCAGCTTCGATCTGGATTCCGTGGATCCGTCTATAGCCCCGGGCGTCGGTACTCCTGTACCTGGGGGACTCAGCTACCGTGAAGCTCATCTGCTGATGGAATCGATTGCCGAGTGCGGCTGTATGTCTTCGCTTGAGGTAACAGAAATTAATCCTATATTGGATGATAAAAACAGGAGTGCCCGATTTGCCGCCGATGTAATAGCTTCGAGCATGGGGCAAAGAATATTATAGACTTACATAATGAAGATAAATAAAATACTTAAACCGTAGTGAAAAGACAGCAGCCAATACTTACTTATATTATTATTTTCTTTTTGTTATCCATTCTGCTGAGACTATTCGGTATAATTGATTTCACCTTGGGGGAAGTTATCGGTTATGCTTTAATTTTTTACGGATTGTCATTGGTTTATACATCAATGGGGAAGAATAAAAAATTTGTACTGTTTACCGGCAGCTCAATGTTTTTAGCCGGCGTTGTTCTTTTTATCGTAAATAATTTCCAGCTCGTAAATTCTTTAAACATAATTATCTCTTCTATTATTCTGATAATCGGAATTGACTTTTTTATAATATTTATTGATGATTTCTCCCGTAAAAATTTTCTTGTTTTATCTGCAGTTTTTATTGTTGCCGGACTGCTTTTTACAATCAGCTGGGGCTCGCCGTCATTTGCATCTTTTTTTAATTCCATTTTTTATGTGGCGCTGAAATACTGGCCTGTTATAATCATTGTTGCCGGGATTATCTTAATTATTAGAAGAGACGAAACGGATTAAAGAGTAAAACTTTATAGAATTTAAATCATGTTTTTAATTAATATAAAATCTAAATACAAAAATTTAAGCAATTTCTTCACTGTTTCTGCTGACTAATGTTTTTATTATTTTGATTAACAAAAATCAGAAATTAGATGATTACTTCTAGAGAGATCAGGAATCAATTTTTTACTTTTTTTGAAAGCAAAGATCATAAAATTATCCCAAGTGCGCCGGTAATTCCTTTCGATGATCCAACTCTTCTTTTTACAAATGCAGGAATGAATCAGTTTAAAGATGTGTTTTTGGGAAAAGGAACGCGCGAATTTAAACGGTTCGCAAATACCCAAAAAGTAATAAGAGTCAGCGGAAAGCATAATGATCTGGAAGAAGTAGGACACGATACCTATCATCATACATTTTTCGAGATGCTCGGGAACTGGTCGTTCGGCGATTACTATAAAGCGGAAGCAATTCAATGGGCATGGGAGCTGCTGACTGAAGTCTGGAATCTTCCTAAAGAACGGTTATGGGCAACGGTATTTAATTCTGATGATGAATCATTTGAAATTTGGAACACTAAGACAGATATAAATCCCGATCATATTTTAAAATTCGGCGAGAAGGATAATTTTTGGGAAATGGGTGAAACCGGTCCTTGCGGTCCATGTTCCGAAATTCATATTAATATTAGTGAAAATTTTAATGATCCCTCTTACGTAAATGCTGGAAAACCTGAATGCATCGAAATATGGAATCTTGTATTTATCCAGTATAACCGTGATGAGAACGGTAATTTATCCGATCTTCCGCAGAAACATATCGATACAGGAATGGGTTTTGAACGGATTTGCGCCGTTCTTCAGAATAAAACCTCAAATTATGATACCGATATTTTTGCACCTCTAATAAATAAAATATCTGAGGTTTCAGGCAAAAAATATCTCGAAGAAAAAGAAAAAATCCCTATGAGAGTAATTGCCGATCATATCCGTGCATTGGCCTTTGCAATTGCAGACGGTGCAGCGCCCGGTAATGAAGGCAGAGGATATGTCCTTCGCAGAATTTTAAGAAGAGCAGCCAGGTACGGAAGAAAACTGGATCTTCAAAAGCCTTTCCTTTTTGAATTGGTAGACGCTCTTGTTTCCTCCATGGGAGATGTATTCCCCGAATTAACCAATAAAAAGAATCATATAAAAAAGATTATAAAGGCTGAAGAGGAAAGCTTTAATGCAACTCTTGACAGGGGGATTGAATTGTTTGAACAGGTAATAAAGGAAATGGAATCTTCAAAAAAGAAAAATATTCCCGGTGTTGTTGTATTCAAACTTTATGATACTTACGGATTCCCTGTGGATCTTACAAATGTTATGGCGCAGGAAAAAGGTTTCACCATTGATGAAGAGGGTTTTACTAAACTGATGGAATCCCAAAAGCAGAAAGGTAGAGAAGCCGCTAAAGAGAAGCTTGCTTCTGTTAATATCAACGCAAGCAGTTTAAAATCTTTTGAACTTGCCGATGAAGAGAATTCAGAATTTACCGGTTATGATGAACTCCGGTCCGAAGCAAAAATCATCGGCCGAAAAAAAGAAAATGAAAATGAACTTATAATTTTGGATAAAACTCCTTTTTATGTCGAAGCAGGGGGACAGATTGACGATCACGGGAAAATAATTACCGGTGCAAATCAGATTGATGTAGTTGATGTTATGAAAATTGACGACAAAATTGTGCACGTGGCAAATAGCGAATCCGGTGCATCCCTTGTTTTGGGAGAAGAAGTGATTGCACAGGTTGATGAAAAAAGAAGATGGGATATTATGCGCAACCATACCGGTACACATTTCCTCCATTCTGCCTTGAGAAATATTCTGGGTACCCATGTTCATCAGGCCGGATCTTATGTCGGTCCCGACAGGCTTAGGTTTGATTTTACGCATTATTCAAAATTAAGTGAAAGTGAAATAAAAGATATTGAATCGCTGGTTAACAGCGAATTAAGAAATAATATTCCCCTGATCCATCATAAAAATATCCCGTTTGATGATGCAAAGAAAATGGGAGCCTTAATGTTTTTCGGCGATAAGTATGGTGAAAAAGTGAATGTGGTTCAGTTCGGTGACTTCAGCATGGAATTTTGCGGGGGAACTCATGTCCGGAATTCTTCGGAAATCGGTTTGTTTAAAATTATAAATGAATCTTCGATTGCTAGCGGCGTAAGAAGGATTGAAGCTGTTACAGGATCCGGAATTGAAAGGTATATTCAGTACCAGCTTGATCAGCAGAAATTATCGGAAGAAAAAATAGCCGAACTGCTCGAAACTAAGAAGAAATTAGAGAAAGAACTCGCGGAATTTAAGTTTAAAGATAAGGTCGGCCAGGTGGATGACATAATTTCAAATCCTTCCGAAATAAGCGGAATAAAAATCTACAAGGGTAAAGTAAATGCAGTAAGCATGGATGAGCTGAAATCATTAGGCGATGAATTAAAGAGTAAAATCAGGAATGGAATAGGAGCATTATTTGCAGAGATAGAGGATAAAGCAGGTATTGTTTGCATCGTCTCTGATGATTTGATAAAAGAGAAAAATCTCAGTGCAGGAAGTATTGTCGGAGAATTAGCGAAAATAGTAGGCGGAGGAGGTGGGGGCAGAGCTCACCTGGCAACAGCGGGTGGGAAAGATATCTCAAAAATTCCGGATGCCATGAATGAGCTGGAGAATATTATTGCTAAAATGTTGTGAAATATTTTTTATCAACCCAAGCGGACCAGACTTTGAGGAATAAAGAAAACCACGGAGTCACAGAGAGCACTAAGAAGCACAGAGTTCTGTGAAACTCCGTGTTCTCTGTGTCTCTGTGGTAAATTCTAACCTATTTTATGAGCAAAACAAGAATAAAATATATCTGCTCTAACTGCGGATACGAATCTCTCCGCTGGCTTGGAAAATGTCCGGAATGCGACAGCTGGAATACATTTACAGAGGAGCTTGTTGAAGTTAAAAAAAACAGAACCGCCGCAAAAATTAATCGAAGTGCATCGCTTTTCACTATAAATGAAATACCCGTCGATGAAGAAGAAAGAATTAAAACTAATGTTAATGAATTTGACAGAGTTTTGGGCGGAGGAATAATTCCGGGATCAGTAATCCTGCTCGGCGGCGATCCCGGTATAGGTAAATCCACCTTGGCAATGCAGACAGCTGCCAGGCTGGATGCTAAAGTTCTGTACGTAACAGGGGAGGAATCAGCCAAACAGATTAAGATCCGCGCATCCAGATTAAAAATTAATTCATCGAATTTTTATGTTATTGCCGAAACCAACATCGAATCAATTCTTCCGGTTATTAATGATCTTCATCCTGCTCTGGTGATAATTGATTCTATCCAAACTATGGAAAGAAGCGATTTTGATAATTCTCCGGGCACAATTACACAGATTAGAGAGTGCACTTCTCTTTTGATGGAAGAGGCAAAGAAACAGCAGTTCAGTGTAATGGTGATCGGGCATGTAACTAAAGAAGGAATTATTGCCGGGCCGAAGATTCTTGAGCACATGGTTGATACCGTAATACAATTTGAAGGGGAGACAAATCATTCATACAGGATTTTACGTGCACAGAAAAACAGATTTGGAAGCACCAATGAAATCGGCATTTTTGAAATGCATGAAGACGGATTAAGCGAGGTTAAAAATCCAAGTGAAGTATTTTTAAGCAGCCACGGCAGTCAAATTTCCGGCTCTGCAATAACTTCAAGCATTGAAGGTACTCGTCCGATTTTACTTGAAGTACAGGCGCTAGTTACACCTTCCCATTTCGGCAATCCGCAGCGGGTAGCCACCGGCTTCGATTACAGGCGTTTATCAATACTTCTTGCGGTTCTCGAGAAAAGAGCGAAACTCAGGCTTTCGGCTAATAATGTTTTTTTAAATATGGCCGGAGGTGTTAGAATAATGGAACCGGCTATAGACCTGGCAGTATGCTGCAGCATTGCTTCAAGCCTGCAGGACAAAGTAATTGACAACACTGCTGTTTTAATCGGAGAGATAGGCCTGGGCGGTGAAGTCAGGAGTGTTAGCTTCATCGAGAAAAGAATACAGGAAGCCGAGAAGCTTTATTTTAAAAGAATAATTATTCCGCGTAATAATTTTAAAGAGCTAAAGAAAAACTCATCAATCGAAATTACTGCTGTTGAAACGCTTTCAGAAACTCTGGAAATAATTTTCGGCTGACAAGCTATTAAAGCCTTAAATCTGATTCAAATCACACGTTTTTGCAATGATTCAGCTGAATTTTGTTTTTTTCATCAATAATGCTATTTTTCTGCTGCGGTTAAAAACCGCACCTTCCTCGTGCAGGTAGGTGGTTATTTGTTAAATTTTTTTTAGAGGTAAGTTTAGTGAGTACTAAAATTTTTGTGGGAAGTCTTCCCTGGGCAGTAAACGACGATGCTTTGAAATCTGCTTTTGAAGCACACGGTAAAGTTGTTTCTGCAAAAGTTATTACCGATCGCCAGACCGGCAGGTCAAGAGGTTTCGGTTTCGTTGAGATGTCGAGCGAAACCGATGCAAGCAACGCCATTCAAGCACTAAATGGTTCTACGCTCCATGGCAGAAACATTATTGTAAGTGAAGCAAAGCCAAAAAATTGATGTCTGGCTGACTTGCAGTATTTCAAGGCGCTCTTCGTGAGCGCTTTTTTGTTTTTAAAGAATAATTATATTAAGCCCGGCTCTGAAATTATTTCCATCCCTGTAATTCAGCTTCCATGCAAATTCGATTTCAATGGGGATTAAAGCATGACCCAATCCGAAACCGGCTTCGTATAAAGGATGAGGAAGTGTTTTTACAGGCAGCAAAAGAATTTCCCGCGATTCGCTTTTTATTTCCGCATATGCAATGTTGAAGAAAGATTTAAATTGGATATCCCACTTCATCAATCCCGGTATTCTCAATAACCTGAATAATTCATCATTGAAATTATGTTCTAAATTAATTGTGACTACCTTTTCCCCTTTGATTTCGTTTACGTTGAGTGTTCTAAAAGAAAAATTTTTAAAGAGAAGATCGATATTTCCCGGTACGGCATACAAAAGCTGGTAAGGCAGGCGTCCCGTATTATTAATTCCGATTATCTTAAAATCTAAACCGGCTGATTTAAATGTTTTTAGAGTTCCGTTTATTTGAAGCATGTATGTAGTAAAATTCAACTCGCTT
>DAISZW010000054.1:0-4421 GCA_036824595.1 Ignavibacteriaceae bacterium | reverse complement strand
TAGTAATAATCGGCGAATTCATATTTTGAAATAAGTGAAAGTGCGGTTGAAGTAAGTTTCTCATAATCTTCCGAAAGTACCTTAAGCTTATTGAAAAAATTTAAACTTATATAGTACGTCCGGTAATCTCCCAATAGGTACTCCAGTTTTAAATCCTCTTTCATTTTTTTGTCTGCAAAACCGTATGAAAGATCGAGAGAAGTGTTAAACCTTTTCTTAAATAAATCGGATAGGTACAGACCAAAATCAATAGTATGTCCTTCAACTCTGTTGAAATGATACATCCCTAGAGGTGCACTCACAGAAAAATTTTTACTTATATCGATTTCTGTGGAGAGAAAAGAAAATTTATCCCAAAAAGTTTTAGGAGCATTGGTTAAACTGTCAATTCTCCGGTATGCATTAGTTTCCTCGGCAGTATTCGGGATTGTCTGTACATTCTGCCAGTACAATGAATCTTTATTATCCGCTTCCGGAAGTACGGTTAATACAGCTTTGCTGAAGAGAGTATCTTCAATATGATTGTTTATTTTATAATCGTACAAAATTGTATTAAGCTCGAAACCGAATTTAACCAGGCCGAGATAATTTGCGGACACAGCTAGCAGATAGTCGACAGGCATATATATGGAGTCCCGGAATTCCGAAAATTGCTGATAAATATTAACGGTATCAAAGATTCCGCCGGTATTTGCCGCGCGGTTTAGATGGAGATCGACTTTAATTAAATCATAAGTGCTGTCTGTTATAAAAATTCTTCCTTCAAAGCCGGGGTCATTGCTGTTATCCGGGGAGATATGAATCTGGTAAACTTTTCGGGAGTCAATTGGAAGCTGATCTTCTATATAAAAGTAATAGTAAGAAAGCGCATTATCTGCCAAGGGACCAGGCAAAGGCTTAAAAAAATCGATTACTTCTTCATAAAAACTTTTAATTAATCTCCCGCCGGTAAGAATATTAATTGTTGATGGGAAATTTGCAGTTTGTTTTCTTGCTGTAATTATTTCCTTAAACTTATCAGGTTTTTCAAAAAATCCGCGGCTGTGGTTTTCTAATATCCCGCTGATTTTCAGCCTTGCGGTATCCGAAACTACGACACCAACTTCGGCACTATTATCCTTTCCGGCTAAATCCTCCTGTGTTTTTATTATACCTTTTGTAAAAGCTTTAAATTCATAGCTAAATAATTTTGAATTCCGGACTTTTTTCCTCTCTATCGCCTTTTTAATTATAGTTATTGCAGGATTTTCACCCGGTTTAATTGTAATCTCTTCCAGCGTAATGTTTACTTGTGATAAGCGGAAATTAACTTCATTTAAGTCGCTGTTTAACTCAATTGAAATTGTATCCGATGAATAACCGATAAAAGAAGAAATTAAAATATATCTTCCTTTTCCCAGCCTTAGTTCATATTTCCCCTCCTTATTTGATGAAGAACCTAATGCGGAGTCAACCACTCTGATATTTGCATAGCTTAACGGCTCGTCGTTATTCCCCGAAACTTTTCCGCGGATAAAGAACTGCTGGGCATTAGAGATTACTGCAGACGAGATAAAAATTAAAAAAATAAAATGCTTCATAATATAAACGTAAAAATATAGCTCAATTAAACTTTTTCAAAAAACAGGTTTGATTTTCGGATCCATTTGAATTCATCTTAAACATTCGTTATTATTATTTTTAATATATGTTTTCTTCCGAAATAACCTTAAGGAAAATCCTTGCAGAATAAAATTTTATTTCTTCCGGTACTATTAATTTTATCAATCACGTCTTTCTCTCAAAATGAAATCAATTTCGAAGAATATGATCTTGACAACGGTCTGCATGTAATTCTTCATGAAGATCATACCACACCCATCATAGCGGTTACCGTGATGTATCATGTAGGATCGAAAAATGAAAAAGAGGATAGAACAGGATTTGCACATTTCTTCGAGCACCTGATGTTCGAGGGTTCTCAAAATATTCCGAGAGGAGAATATTTTAAATTTGTCCAGAATGCCGGCGGAGAATTAAACGCAAGCACCGATTTTGACAGGACTTTTTATTTTGAAATACTACCGTCAAATCAGCTTGAGCTTGGATTATGGCTCGAATCTGAAAGAATGATGCATCTGAAAATAGATACAATAGGAGTGGAGACGCAGCGGGAGGTTGTTAAGGAAGAAAGACGGGAATCGCTTGATAATCAGCCTTACGGAAGAATTTGGGAAGAAACATTTAAATTAGCTTACACCGCACATCCGTACAGATGGATGCCTATTGGTTCGGCACAATATATTGATGAAGCGGCACTCTCCGAGTTCATGGATTTTTACTCCACGTATTATGTTCCTCAGAATGCAGTTCTTACGCTCGCCGGGGACATCAATATTGATGAAGCAAAAGAACTGGTCGAAAAATATTTTGGGGGAATTCCTAGGGGGAAAAGAGAAATCGTAAGACCCAAAGTAATTGAGCCGCCTCAGAAAAAAGAAATCCGCGATACAACTTACGATAATATTCAGCTTCCGGCCATTGTTGAAGCATATCATGTTCCGCCGATTGGAACTAAAGATTATTACTCGATCGATATGCTGACAACTCTTCTTTCTGAGGGACAAAGCTCCCGGCTTTATAAATCACTAGTCGATGAACAGCAAAAAGCGGTGTATATAGGAGCCTTCCCCGCAGGACTTGAGGATCCGGGATTGTTCATTGCCGTTGCGATAGCAAATTCCGGGATCAATGCCGATGAGCTTGAGAAATCAATTGATGCCGAGATCGAAAAGATTAAAGATTCCTTAATTACCGATGAAGAATATGAAAAATTAAGGAACCAAATAAAAACCAGGTTTGTTAATAAAAATTCCCGTGTCTCCGGTATTGCTGAAGATTTATCAAAATATTTTATGCTTTACGAAGATACAGATCTTATTAATTCGGAGATAGAATTATATATGGAAGTTTCTAAAGAAGATATTAAAAATGCGGCAATTAAATATTTGAATAAGCAGAACCGGGTAGTTCTTTATTATCTTCCGAAAAGTTCTCAGCGGGAAAGGGGTTAATGATGAGAAGGAAAGTACTTGCATTATCAGTAGTTATAATCGTATTCCTTCCGCTATTAAGTTTATTTTCACAAATAGACAGATCAAAACCGCCGAAACCGGGGCCCGCACCTGAGTTTGAATTGGGTGAGTACATTCCATTTCAATTAAATAATGGATTAAAAGTTTTTATAGTAGAGAACCAGAAACTTCCCAGAGTTGCTTTCAAACTCGTGCTTGATATTGATCCCGTGCTAGAGAAGGATAAAGCCGGTTATGTTTCGGCAGCAGGCCAGTTATTAAGAACCGGAACAAAAACAAGATCTAAAGATCAGCTCGATAAAGCAATCGATTTAATCGGTGCTGAGTTATCAACTGCCTCATCGGGTGCATTTGCAATGTGTCTTAAAGAGCACGCTGCTGTTTTGGCTGAATTGCTTTCGGACATAATAATAAATGCTTCATTCAAACAAGAAGAGCTTGATAAAATAAAATTAAGAATGAAATCCGATCTTGAAGCATCAAAGGACGATCCTGAAGAAATTGCAAGGGTTGTAAGAAGTGCGTTAGTTTTCGGGAAGAGCCATCCTTACGGCGAACCGGTTACATTAAAAACAGTGGAAAATATTACCCTGGAAGATTGTAAAGATTATTATATAAAATTTTTCAGGCCCAATACAGCATACCTTGCCGTAATCGGGGATATAACTCCCGATGAAGCAGAATTTCTTGTTAATAAATATTTCGGTTCCTGGGAAGAAAAGGATACCCCTGAATTTGAATATAGTGACCCGCTTCAGCCCGACAGTAATAGGTTAGCAATTGTAGACCGGCCTAATTCTGTTCAATCAATAATTAATGTTGCCTATCCTGTTGAATTAAGCCCGTCGGATAAAGATGTTCTAGATGCTCTGGTAACAAACACAATACTTGGCGGCGGAGTTTTCAGGCTATTTAAAAATTTAAGAGAAAAATATGGTTATACATACGGAGCATATTCACTCCTGAATAAAGATAAATTGACCGGCAGTTTCAATGCATATGCAAATGTTAGAAATGAAGTTACAGACAGCGCAGTAATCCAAATCCTGCTCGAGATGAAAAGGATCAGAGATGAGGTGGTACCGGAGCAGGAACTGCAGGAAGTAAAAAACTATCTGACCGGAAATTTGGCCATGCAGCTTGAAGAACCTGGAACAGTAGCTGATTTTGCTATAAATATCGAACGTTATAATCTTCCCAAAAATTATTATAAGAATTATCTTAAAAACCTGAATGCAATAAATTCAGATCAGGTGCAGCAGGCGGCAATAAAGTTTATTAAACCCGACAACGCAATTATACTTGTTGTTGGTGATGCCGGAAGCATTGAACAAAAGCTGGAATCAA
>DAISZW010000208.1:4230-5633 GCA_036824595.1 Ignavibacteriaceae bacterium | reverse complement strand
ATTGTATCTCTTAAAACTCCCAGCGAGCGCTGGCTCAGCAGATCTATTTTTACAAGACCTATATCTTCTATCCCGTGCATATCCGGCTGAGTTATAATAAGTCCCACTCCTTTATTTTGGGCAAATTCCAAAGCAGTATAATTAGTTATGGGGCGGGGTGCTATTACAATGCCGCCGGGATGAATGCTTAAATGACGCGGGAAATTTGCCAGTCGTGCTGCTATATTAACTATAGTTTTCCACGGCTCCTTATTAAATTGAAGCGACCTCGATTCAGGAAATAATTCTGCAATGTTGGGAAGATTCCGTGCATCGGTCCATGGAATGAATTTGCTCATCTTCGAAATTTCATTGTCGGAGAAGCCAAACACTTTTGCAGTTTCCCTGAATGCGGAACGGGCTCTGAATGTTACATGAGTAGAAATAAATGCTACGTGGTCGTAGCCGTATTTTTCAAAAACGTATTTTACAATTTCGTCCCTTTCCTTCCAGGAAAAATCAAGATCAATATCGGGAGGGGAGGAGCGGCTTTTATTTAGGAAACGTTCGAAGTAGAGGTCATACTTAATCGGGTCCACCTCCGTAAATCCCAGGCAGTAGGAGACGATACTGTTTGCCGCCGAACCTCTTCCGATTGTCATCATTCCTCTTCTTTTTGCTTCTTTAAGAATATCCCACACAACCAAAAAGTAATCGGAGAGATGCATTTCGCGTATTACACTTAATTCTTCCTGAAGTCTCTCCAGCGGCGAAACAGCTTTACTTTTAATTCCTGACGAAGGTGAGATCCTATCTATAATATTGCAGTATCTCAATTCAAGTCCGCCGTAAGATATTTTCCAAAGATAGGAAAAAGAGTCTTCTCCCTTGAGGCCGGGAAATTCGGGAAATTTGTATTCGCCTATTCCCAAATCGACATTACAATTTTCCGCTATGTATCCGATATTTGCAAATGCCTCAGGAAGCTTTTTATAAAGGGAAGAAAATGAACCGGGATTTTTAAAATAAAACTCTTTATCGACCAGGAACTCACTTTTGATGTTTTCAAAAGTCGCTCTGTTTTTTATTGCGGCTGCAACTTTGTGAACCATGTGATCTTCCGGGGAAGAAAAATAAACGGGATTAGTGGTTACGTATTTGAGTTTTCTTTTCTGTACAAGCTCATATAAAAGGAGAGAATTTTTCCTATGCTCTTCCGTTATAATTAATTCGGCAAAAATATTATCATAAACCGGAACGCTTTCAAGCAGGGCGGCAGAGCTTGAAAGAATAAATAAATTGGGAAAGTATTCATGAAGCAGCCGGAATAAAGAAAAACCCTGACCGGCTCCGCCAGGCATGTCACCTTTTAATTTTCTTGATGTAATTATCCTGCAGATATCGGAATACCCTTCAAAATTTTT
>DAISZW010000208.1:0-4130 GCA_036824595.1 Ignavibacteriaceae bacterium | reverse complement strand
GGTTTAATTCCTTTCTCAACGGCTGTTTTATAAAAATGAATTAACCCATGCATTCCGTTGGTATCGGTTAAAGCAATTGCATCGAGGTTATAAGAAACAGCTTTGTCGATAATCTGCTCAATGGTAATTACTCCTTCCAAAAGAGAGTACGTTGAATGCACGTGCAAGGGAACATATCCGGCGTAATCCGATGAAGATAAAATCATGCGACATAAGCCTTTCTCAGTTTTTCAACATCGATGGACTGGGCCAGGTGAAAATCTTCTTCGGTTAATCCCTCATCGCTTGGTTTGTACACATATTCCGCACTGTCTTTTTGAAATTCTGCTTTTATTGAATTATCCGCCAGCAGCTCCAGTTTCTGGACAATTACATTATCCTGATCAGCTTTTCCTTCAATTATATACGGCCCCATCGATAAAGTTTTTTCCGCAACCTGCATATAGACATTCGGGAAGATAACTGCTTCAAATGTTCCGGTTAGATCTTCGAGGGATAAAAATTTCATTACATCCCCCTTCTTAGTGCTTATCCTTTTTGAAGTCATATACCAGCCGATCATTTTAACTCTTCTGCCGTGATATTTAGGCAGGTCTGCGGCATTAATAATATTCGGAGCTATTGAGCCGGCATAAAACTCAAGCGGATGCCTGCTTACCATGTAGTCGAAGCTTTCATATTCCGCTAAACATTTTTCATCTATTGAATAATCTTCCTTAGTTTTGACCTGCTCTATTAAGTCAAACGATTCATTAATAAATAAGTCTGTATAGTTTTCATTCAGGAGCTTTAGTTTGTGGAAATAGATATCGAGAAGACGGAGCAGGGTTGGACGCGTTTCGTTAAAGCAGTCCATTGCGCCGCATTTTATTAACAAAATAGTTTCTTCATAACCGGTTTTAGTCCTTACGAGAAGATCAGCTAATGAAACAAACAACCCGTATTTTTCCCGTTCTTCAATAATTGCCTCTGCAGATGCGCGCGAAAAATGTTTTATTGCCATAAAGCCGATTTGAATTGTATTATGCCTCCCTGTGTATTCATACATACTGTGATTTACGGAAGGGAGTTTTAGTTTTATCCCTAATCGTTTTGCTTCCTGTATATAAACAGCGGGGGAGTAAAAGCCGCCCTGGTTTGATAAAACGGAAGCCATGAACTCGGCGGGGTAGTATGCTTTTAAAAAAGCTACCTGGTAGGAGAGCAGTGCAAAGGAAGCGCTATGGGCTTTGCAGAAAGAATAGCCTGCAAAACTCTCTATCTGTCTCCAGAGCTCTTTCGAGATTTCTAAAGAGAGGCCTTTTTCAGTACACGATTTAAAAAATTTCTCCGTTAAGGCTCTCATTGCGGAATGCGAGCGCATTTTGCCGGACATGGCCCGCCGCAGCAGGTCGGCTTCCTCCAGCGACAATCCCGCTATATGATGGACAATCTTTATAACATCTTCCTGGTAAACCATAACGCCGTAAGTCTCCCCTAAAATCTCTTCCATCTCCGGAACTAAATATTTTCTTTTCGACGGGTCATGATGGCGTGCAATAAATTCCTGCATCATCCCGCTTTCTGCGACGCCGGGCCGGATAACCGAACTGGCAGCGGTCAGCATTTCAAAAGTATCAACTTTAAGTTTTTTCAGCAGCGAGCGCATTCCCGGAGATTCAATATAGAAGCAGCCGATTGTTTTTCCTTCCCGGATAATTTTTTTTACAAGCTCATCGTTGAAGAGCATATTGTAATCGTAAATATCAAAGGGAATAGACTCGGTGCTGCGCTGAATTAATGGATAAATATGAATGATATTAATATTCCGGCCCTGGTCCCCTTTGGGCAAAGGAAGGGAAAAATTCTTCAAATCAATTAAATTGCCGTTCATAACAAGAATTAAAATATAGTGAACATACGTTCACTATTATAATATCTTATAACTTTAAAAGCAAGTAATAAGAATCCCGCCGTTGATAATAATGGATATTATTTCTTCACAATTTCTTAGATTATTACTCAAATCTCCCTTTTCAATAGAAACTATTTTTAATATGTTTAAAAATCTTTTTGTAAGATTTTATATCCATTCAATCATTCACTCCCCGCAGGCGGGGCAGGCATTTACTCAAGCTGCGCCCATAGTTCAACTGGATAGAACGTTGGATTCCGGTTCCAAAGGCTGAAGGTTCGAGTCCTTCTGGGCGTACAAAAAAAATTTTCCGCTTGCGCAGATTCCTTCCCAATATCTCAAACTAACTTTCAAAAATAACTTTTCACCAAAATAAAATTAAACATTTGAAATGGTTCAATTTTTTTTGAAGGTTCAAGAAAAAAAATGAAAGAAAAATAAAATGATATTGCTTTTAAAAATTATTTTCCATAAACTTGATCGTTGAATGTATCGTTTACTTAACCGGTTAAGTAGAAAACAAGCGTGACCGACTAGGCGAAGCTTTAAAATCCCGATTTTCATTTCTAATATTCTTTCCGTAAAATAATTCTATAAAAAAAGAAAAAATACAAATGACCCTAAATAACCCTCTGGAAAAATCTATCAGAACCAATAATAAAGAATTCATTACGGAAAACTTTCTGCTTAACACAAAAACATCGGAATACCTTTTCGGCATTGTGAAAGAATTGCCGATTATTGATTACCATTGCCATCTTCCCGTAAGTGAAATTGCCGCAAATAAAAAGTTTGAGAACATAACTCAAATCTGGCTCTACGGCGATCATTATAAATGGCGTGCGATGAGAACAAACGGAGTTGATGAGAAATATATAACAGGCAGTGCATCCGATTGGGAGAAATTTCATGCATGGGCCGGAACTGTCCCGTATACTGTGAGAAACCCGCTTTATCACTGGACTCACATGGAATTAAGGAATCCTTTCGGAATTGCAGGCAAGTTGTTGAATAAAGAAACTTCCAGAGAGATTTGGGATCACTGCAATGAAGTTCTTCAGCGGGACAATTTTTCAACCAGAGGATTGCTGAATCATTTTAATGTTAAAGTAGTATGTACCACCGATGATCCGCTGGATAATTTAGAACACCACAAGAAAATTTTAAGCGATAATTTCGATATAAAAATTCTTCCGGCATTCCGGCCTGATAAAGGAATGGCTGTAGAGGATTTGGTAAGTTTTAAATTATGGTTCGGCAAGCTGCAGGAAGTTACCTCAACCGAAATAAACTCATTTACTAAATATATCGAAACCTTAAAAGCAAGGCATCAATATTTTCATGAGAATGGATGCAGGCTCTCGGATCATGGTTTGGAAGTACCCTATGCCGAAGATTATACTTCCGGCGAAGTTGAAAATATTTTTCAAAGAATTTTAAGGAAAGAAAAATTAACAACGGGTGAAATTCTAAAATTTAAATCTGCAATGATGCATGAATTTGCTTTAATGGATTATGAAGAAGGATGGGTACAGCAGCTGCATATCGGAGCTTTAAGAAATAATAACAGCCGGATGATTAAAACTCTTGGACCCGATACAGGCTATGATTCAATCGGAGATTTTGAAATTGCAGCTCCGCTGTCTAAATTTTTAAATAGATTAGATTCAAACAATCACCTGCCGAAAACAATTATTTACAATTTAAATCCCAAGGACAATGAAGTTATTGCAACAATGATCGGAAATTTTCAGGACGGAAGTGTTCCGGGCAAACTGCAGTTCGGCAGCGCCTGGTGGTTCCTGGATCAGAAAGACGGAATCGAAAAGCAGCTTAATGCTTTATCAAATATGGGCTTGTTAAGCAGGTTTGTGGGAATGCTTACCGATTCCAGAAGTTTTCTTTCATATTCCCGTCATGAATATTTCAGAAGAATTTTATGCAGTATGATCGGGCAGGATATTGAAAACGGAACCATACCTGATTCAGAGGAAATAGTTGTTCCTATGGTTAAAAATATCTGCTATTACAATGCCCTCAATTATTTCCAGTTCACCTAGCAAGATAATTAGAAATTTTTATTATAAGCTTTAATGAACTTCAACTCCCTACCTTTAATAAAAAACCTTTAACTTAATCTTAAAAAGATAAGAACCATTCCGACACATATCGGGATGGATTCAGAGGAGAAATCTCTATGAAACTGTTTTTATCATTTAAAGTACTTTTTATTCTC
>DAISZW010000207.1:0-5636 GCA_036824595.1 Ignavibacteriaceae bacterium | reverse complement strand
TGGATTTAATAATGATATTTAAATTGTTATGCAACAGACCCTTAAGTCGTGGGCTAACTAATTGTATAAATGTTTCAACGGTTTGTGTAGACCAATTTTTTTAAAATAATGTTGAGGTTAAAATGGTTCCTGTAATTGTACTGGTTGCTCTAATAGTAATTTTTGTGTTTTACATTATTTCGATCTACAACTCTCTTGTAGGATTAAGAAACCAGGTAAAGAATTCCTGGTCGCAGATTGATGTGCAGCTTAAAAGACGTCATGACCTGATTCCTAATTTGATTGAAGCAGTAAAAGGATATATGGCTCATGAACGCGGTACCCTTGAGAATATTACAAATGCGCGATCTAAGGCAGTAAGCGCGCAGGGTGTTTCGGAAAAAGCAAAGGCAGAAGCCCAGCTGACGGAAGCAATTGGAAAGTTTAATCTGGTTGTGGAAAATTATCCGGATCTAAAAGCAAATCAGAATTTCCTGGCACTGCAGGAAGAATTAACATCTACCGAAAATAAAATTTCTTTCTCACGTCAGAACTATAATGACCAGGTTTTATTCTTTAATAATAAAATTCAGATGTTTCCTTCAAATATTATTGCAAGCATGTTCGGGTTTAAAGAAGAAGTTTTCTTCCAGGTTGAAGATACAACTGAAAGAGCTGTCCCGAAGGTTAGTTTTTAATAAAATCGCAGCTTAAAAAATGTGGGAATTAATTCAATCTAACCGGAGAAAATCGATTTTCCTTTTTACGGGGATGGCTGTTACTCTCATCCTTCTCGGATATTTAATCGGGAATAGTTTCTATCCGGGTGACGGCGGGTTTATCGGTATTATTATCGCACTGGTCATTTGGACCGTTATGTCAATAGTCAGCGTAACCGCTGGAAGCTCTTTGATTTTATCGATAAGCAAAGCCCAGGAGGTTACACCGGATGTTCACCGTCAGCTATTCAATATTGTTGAGGAGATGAAGATTGCCTCTAATCTTCCCGTAATGCCTAAAGTTTACATTATTAATTCAGAAGCTATGAATGCTTTTGCAACCGGAATGGATCCTTCAAAAAGTGCAGTTGCAGTAACTGCCGGACTGCTTTCAAAAATGAAACGTGATGAGCTGCAGGGTGTCATCGCCCATGAAATTTCTCATATTCTTAATAGAGATACAAAATTTATTACATACGCTTCAGTGATGCTGGGAAGCATCGTTATTATTTCGGAAATATTTTTAAGAGGGATGTTCAGGGGAACATTAACAAAAAGATACGGCTCCAAATCTAAGGGAGGAGGACAAGCTCAGATTATTATTTTGATCATTGCAATTGTTTTTGCAATTCTTGCTCCCATTATGGCAAGACTTCTTTACTATGCGATCTCCCGGAAAAGAGAATATCTTGCCGATGCTTCCGCCGCAAGAATAACAAGGTACCCGGAAGGCCTTGCATCAGCTTTGGAAAAAATTTCGGAATGCACTTCAGAACTTCAGTCGGCAAATAAAGTTACTGCGGCATTATTCATAGCGAATCCGTTAAAGAAGAAAGGGATGAAACTTTCCGATTTAAGCAGCACCCATCCTCCGATTTCCGAAAGGATAAAGATACTGAGAGGAATGATGCACGGGCACGGAGCTAATTACCGCGATTACCAGAAATCTTTTTCGGCTGTTAAAAATTCTGCTTCCAAAATTATCCCTCCTTCCGGTTTAAGCGATAGCAGTTTAATCCCGCTAAGAGTCTCCTCTGAAGATTTGCCTTCGGAACTCTCCTCAATTGAAGAGAAAAGAAATATGGGAGACATAATGATGGCAGTAAATAATTATTCATCTTTAACCTGCCAATGCGGTTTAAAACTTAAAATCCCACCAGGCTTTGGAACCAATAAGCCTCAGGTGACATGTCCAAAATGCGGCGCAGTAAATAAAGTTTCTATTGCAAAACAAATTATAATTTAGCTATTCAGATGCGTTTGGAATCAAACCGGTATTTTATTCTTCTAGGTCCCGATTGATTATATCTCAGCAATAATTTATTTTAATTATGTCCTTTCTTTTACTCGCAGTCTTTGTATCTCAATAATCGGATTTTATATGAGCAGGCAGCGCGACGTTATTCCACGGTTAACTTGGGTTTACATCAGCGGGGCAGTCTCCCTATTTTTCCTTCTGCTCGCACTATTCATGATCTTCTTTTCTTCCCGTCTAAGTGAATTCGGAATAACAAAATCTTTCTATTACATACTTTTAATTCCTGTAGGACTTGCTTCCGCGGCTTTTTTGTTCGGGGCTTTGCGCTCGCGTGCAAAATATTCCGGCAAAACCTCATACGGCAGCATAGAACTTACAGGGCCGGTAGTACTTTTCTGCCTGGTAATAATCGGCGGATTCTATTTCGCTTCCCCCGAATCGGAATTTTTATTAACAATAAGAACAATCGATCCTGCTAAACCTGAAAAAATTATAAATGACGGATCAATCATTGTTGATTTTGGAGACCAGAGGCTGGATAAGAAGCTCAATGAAAACGGCGAAGTGATGTTCTCCGGTGTTTCTCCAAAATTTATCGGTAAACCTGTCAGCATTTTCCCGCAGATAAATGGTTACAAAATTAAAGGGAGCAATTCAATTACAATCCCTGAAAACCGTGTAATTTACCTTGAACTCCGGGAAAGAGTAGATTCAACACTTCTGAGGGGGATGGTAATTAATGCAAAAGGAGATCCGGAAGATTCTGTCTTTATCGATATTGAAAGCGGGATGGCTTCAGCTTCCAGCGATGATAAAGGAAGATTTTCTGTAATTGTTCCGGCATCGGCAGGTGAGGCATTACTTTTAACTGCAGTTAAAAATGGGACAACACTCTACAGGGATTTCATAACAGTCACCAACAGGGGATCAATAACTATTAAGCTTAAGAAATGATTTATGAAGCTGATATCTATTCTGATTTTATTCCTCCCTGTCCTCTGTTCAGCGCAGTCTATTCAATTAAGAGGAAAAGTACTTGACGACGACAGGAAACCTGTCGCCGATCTATTAATTAGATTTACTTCCTTAGGAGATGCAGTAACGACAGCTTCGGGTGAATTTGTAATTTCTGTTCCGCAGAATATTAAATATCTTGATGTGGTTTTAAAGGATGACAGTCTTCAGCTTCTTTATCCGGTTGATTCCAAAATTCCAATTCCATCCGATCCGAATTTTATAACCACTATCCTCGTTTCCAAAATAAAAAAGCCTGCAACCGGCTTAGATGAATTAGGGAGAAGAGACGAATCCATTAAAAAATATGCTGAGCTGGAAAAATTGCTGAAAGAAACGGGCAGCACTAATAAAGAGATCCATGAATTTCTGAAGAGATATATCGAAATAGAATCTGAAAGACTCAAAATTGATCAAGCAAAACTTGAAGCTGATTTCAAAAAAACTGAAAAGAGAGATGAAGTATTCGGGAGAATTTCTCCCTTGTTATCCGAATACCTGCTTAGACTAAAAAACATAAAAACCACTTTTGAAGTTAACTCTGAGATAGCTTTTGCATCTAACCGCGGAATTGAAAACCTTAACAGCGCTATAAGAATGTACAATCCTCTTTTCGATACAATCAACAACAACTATAAAGCATGGCAGAAAGAAATAAGCTCAGGCTGGAATGATAATCTTTCCGAAAAATTTGTCTCCGCGGTTAATTACATGATAGATGAAATCCATAAGCCGTATATCTTTCAATTAAATGAATCGATTAAAATGATAAATGAAATAAAGCTTAGAATTGGAGGTGAAGAGGAACGGGAAGAGAAAAAAAAGAAAGTCAGAGATAGTGTTTCGTTTATAATGAAAAACCTGGTGCTTAAAATACCAATTCTTGAAAGCAGGTTTAATGATCTTCTGACCACAATGGAAGTAGCAGGAATCGACTGATGAGTGATAAAATATTTTTTCCCATACTCCAAAACTCCATCACTCCACAAAAGTCTGTAATAGAATGCAAATAATTGAGGAGATACATATGAAAAAGATAATTGTTACGTCTTTAGTTTTGCTCTCTCTTTTTTTCCTTTTAAGCCAATGCTCCGCCGATGAAAATAATCCCGTTGCCGGCGATGATGCCATAATTGATCCTATAACCAATACATGGACAGATACATCAAATGCGGAACATCGCTTTTCATTCACTACTTATGATTCCACAGTTTCAAGAGGCATCTTTTTTGGAGAAGAAGATCATCCCGATTTTAATATCGGTATTTCAGACTTGTGCGGTTTTTTCGATAAATCTTACGTTGAATTTGATGTAAGAAGACCCGAAGGACGAATTAAATTCAAAGGTAATTTTGTAAACAGTAACCGGATTAATCTCCAGTCTTCCGAAGGAAGCATTGTGATCACAAGATAATTTATACGGATAAGCTTTCGACCTTTGGACATTTTCAAAAACAATTGCTTACTTTCGAGTAGAAAAATTTCTTTAAGTAAGATAGTGCCTGAAAAATACAAAGCATTTGTTATTCGTGAGAAGGACGAAAAATTTGTCCGGCGTGTAGAAGAATGTTCCATTCAAGACCTGCCTGCCGGTGAAGTTTTAATAAATGTGAAATACTCTTCATTGAATTATAAAG
The DNA here is from genome assembly GCA_036824595.1 of Ignavibacteriaceae bacterium. Classification (GTDB taxonomy): domain Bacteria; phylum Bacteroidota; class Ignavibacteria; order Ignavibacteriales; family Ignavibacteriaceae; genus DATKLQ01. The sequence goes on along the minus strand of DAISZW010000207.1, from coordinate 1,029 downwards.
ATGCACTTTCCGCCTCAGGCCATAGAGGGGTTACAAGAAAATATCCCCACACACCCGGAATTGATGCCGCAGGAATTGTTGCCTTTTCCTCGGATAAAAACTTTTCTGAAGGCGACGAAGTCTTAGTTACAGGCTACGATCTCGGGATGAATACACCCGGCGGATTCGGTGAATACATCAGGGTACCGGCAGATTGGTTAGTGAAACTTCCGAATCGTTTATCTCTTAAGGAAAGCATGATCCTGGGAACAGCAGGATTTACGGCCGCTTTATCCCTTTATAAATTAGAAATGAACGGATTAAAATCGAATGAAGGAGAAGTTTTAATTACCGGTGCAACCGGCGGAGTCGGTTCTCTATCAGTTATGATTCTCTCAAAAGCAGGATATAATGTTAGCGCATCAACAGGAAAAATGGACAAGACCGATTACTTAAAAGAGTTAGGCGCAGCCCAGATTATAAATCGCGATGAATTAAATGATCAGACAAATAAAGCTCTTCTCCGGAAGAAATGGAATGCTGTAATTGACACAGTCGGTGGAAATATTTTAACCACAGTTATTAAATCTCTTAAATACGGCGGATCAGTCGCTGCATGCGGATTAACTCTTTCAAATTCTCTTACGACTACTGTTTATCCTTTCATTCTGCGCGGAGTAAATCTGCTCGGAATTGCATCTGCGGAAACACAGATGGATCTGAGAGTAAAATTGTGGGAGAAGCTTTCTTATGAGTGGAAACCGGAAAGACTTAACAGGATTAGCACCGAGGTATCTCTAGAAGAATTAAACGAAAAAATAGATCTAATGCTTGAGGGGAAAACTACGGGCAGGATTTTAATTAATCACTCAATATAATTTCGAATTGTCGATTTCGAATTGCGGATTTTCGGATTTACATGCCGTCAGTCAAGTTTACGGAATTTTGGACTATGGACTTAACTGCCATGAATAAGTTTGCGGACTCAGAATTTTATTTCATCTGGAATACGCGGAAGGAATGTGGTTTAATTGCAATTTCAAAGGAGGA
>DAISZW010000206.1:0-5639 GCA_036824595.1 Ignavibacteriaceae bacterium | reverse complement strand
TTGAATTTCCCGGTTATCAGCCGGCCCGATGAAAATTTTATAATAAAAACAAAGTATACGATCAAAGGTTAATTTATGAAAAGGGTGATTTTAGGGGTAATAATTTTCGCAGCCCTTATCTCAGCTCAGAACAATAAAAATCAAGCACATTCTTCCCGGCAGATAAGCTGCAGGTCATGCCATTCCTGTGATGTACCGACAAAACAGGATCCATGCCTTCTCCCGTGTCCGCGTGAAGAAATGGTAACGGTTCATCAATCGGCTAATGAAGGCCCGGAAGTAATAAAGTTAGATCGGCTTTCAAATAAATATGAGCCAGTCGTTTTTTCTCATAAAATTCATGCACAGATGTCTCAAATGTCGGGCGGCTGCGCTGGGTGCCATCATTACAATACAGCAGGTCCTGTTCTGCCGTGTTCCGACTGCCACAGCGTTGAACGAAAAAGAGAGGATTTAAGCAAGCCTGATCTGCAGGCAGCTTATCATCGTCAATGCATAAACTGCCATAAAGAGTGGAGCCACTCAACCGACTGCACATCATGTCATGAGCTTAAGGGAAAAAATATTACAGCATCCGAAAAAAGTGTTGAAATGATTAAAGGGAAGGATCATCCTAAAGTTGAAGAACCAAAAAAAATAGTGTATGAAACAAACAACAATAAAGGCAGGATTGTTACATTTTTTCACGATGAACATGTAAACATATTTAAAGCAGAGTGCATCAGCTGTCATCAAAAAGAGAATTGCACCAGGTGCCATGATAAACAAAAGAACCTTCAAATAAGTTCATTTTCAAAGCCGGTTAAGATATCAAAATCAAAAGATGAACATCATCAGCCTTGCTTTAAATGTCATGAGCAGGATAACTGCACCAAGTGTCATCTTGATAAACCAATGGAACCTTTCAATCACAAGATCAGCACAGGATGGGCATTAAAAAGTTATCACGAGAAGCTTGACTGCATTAAATGTCACAAAAGCATTAAATTTGTTAAGCTGAATAACAACTGCAGTTCATGTCATAGTAATTTTACAGCCGGGTTTAATCATAGCGTAACCGGATTAAAGCTGGATGAAATTCATACTGAACTGGAATGCAGTGATTGTCATACTGATAATAATTTTTCTAAGACACCGGATTGCTCAAACTGCCATGAGGATAAAGGTTTCCCTAAAGATAAACCGGGCAGTCTGGTAAAGATTACGAAGAAATAGATTACAGCATTAAAAAAGATATTATTTTATTGCTGCAGAAAAAAATAAATGTCAAAAAAGATTGGTTTTAAATTAATTTTTATAGTTGGAATCGCAGCAATCCTTATTATAGGAATATTTTCTTTCTATAATATAAGATCGCAAAGCGATGCACTCCAGGCTGAAGTTGAACGGCATGCAAATCAATTGAGCGAAACAGTAAAACACAGCACCCGCTATGACATGCTTCTAAACCAGCGGGACAGAATACATACAATTATTAATACTATCGGGAAACAGCCGGGAATTCACGATGTAAGAGTTTTAAATAAAGAAGGAGAAATAATTTATTCTTCGCACGAGCAGGATATCGGGAAAATGGTTGATAAGAATGCCGAAAGCTGCTATGCCTGCCATGCTGCAAATGAGCCTCTCGAAAGATTGCCAATTAAGGAACGCACAAGAATTTTTTACAACGATTCTTCCAGGGTGCTGGGAATAATAAATCCAATTTATAATGAATCTTCCTGCTGGACGGCAGAATGTCATGCACATTTAAAAAATCAAACTGTGCTTGGAGTTCTCGATGTTACTATTTCACTTACAGATGTTGATGAGCAGATAAAGAGAGGCGAAATAAATACTGTTATTTTTGCATTAAGTGCAGTAGCAGCACTGAGCCTTTTAATCGGTTTGTTTGTTAAAAAATGGGTAGACAAACCGGTTAAAGAGCTGGTTAATGCAACCCGTGAAATCGGCACAGGAAATCTGAATTATGTGATTAATGAAAAAAAGACTGATGAATTCGGGATGCTGGCAAAATCATTCAACAACATGACAAAAAAATTGTCGGAAGCAAGAGTTCAGCTCTTTCAATCCGATAAAATGGCATCATTAGGGAGATTGGCCGCAGGTGTTGCTCATGAAATAAATAATCCGTTAACCGGAGTTCTTACGTACAGCAGTTTCCTGCTGAAGAAGACAGTTAACAATCCTGAAATAAATGAAGACCTGAAAGTAATAGTAAGGGAAACCAAACGCAGCCGCGAAATTGTAAAAAGCCTCCTTGATTTTGCCCGGCAGTCTGTTCCGAAAAAAAACAATGTTAATATAGAAGAAATCATCAACAAAGCAGTTTCGGTAGTTGAAAATCAATTATCAATCAATCATATTGAATTAATAAAAAATATTGAAAAGGATATTCCGCAGGTTACGGTTGATTCAAACCAGATGCAGCAGGTATTTATTAATCTTTTAGTTAATGCATCCGATGCAATCGGTTCTAAAGGAGGTAAGATCAATTTATCTGCTTCAGTGATTAAACTATCACCGTACGGCATTACTCATATAAAGCAGGCTGTTTGTCCTAAAAGGCATGATTTAATCGATAATGAAACTAAAATTGACGGGATGCCTTCTATAAAATTAAAAGCATATTCTAACGGAACTCAGGGCTATATTAATCTTGATCCGGTTTACGGAAGGAGTAACCATATTTTTCATTTCCCTATGAATCTTGAAAAAGATTATAAACTCGTCTGCCCTAAATGCGAAATATCTTTAATGGAAGAAGGGAAAAGATGCCCTGACTGCAATGCACCGGTTTATAGTTTTGAAGTCCCGTCACGCGGAAATGTTCAGGGCTGCCTTGGAAAAAATTGTTCCTGGCAGAAGTGGGAAGCAGTTGATCTCGGCGGGCAAAAAGATTATCTGGAAATAAAAATTTCCGATTCCGGCTGCGGAATTCCTAAAGAAAATCTTTCAAAAATCTTTGAGCCGTTCTACAGCACAAAAGGACAGAAAGGAACGGGACTCGGATTGTCGGTGATCTGGGGAATTATAGACAACCATAACGGGACTATTAAAGTAGAAAGTGAAGTAAATAAAGGAACTACTTTTATTATTCATCTTCCTATTAATCAGAATTGAAAAATATGGATAACGGAACAACTTCCCCCATAGGACGCGGAAAAAAGCAGTGGGACATATTGGTAATTGATGATGAGCAGGTTATTATTGATGCCGTCGTGAAAATTTGCTCGTCAGAGAATTTTTCCGTTGACTCGGCAATAGATGCGCAGAATGCATTAATAAAACTTGTTAAAAATTATTACCGTTTAATTATCTGCGATATCATGATGCCCGGAATGGACGGTTTTGATTTTCTAAATGAACTGATGGAAAGGAAAATTACTTCACCTGTAATTATGACAACCGGGTTTTCAACTGTGGATAATGCAGTCCGTTCTCTTTATAACGGAGCAATAGATTTTATCCCAAAGCCGTTTACATCCGATGAATTATTAAATTCGGTAATCAGAGGAATGAAGTACCTTAAAATACAATCTTTACTTAAAAATCAAAGAGATGATTCCGCAGTTGTTTATGTCCCGTGTCCCGCAAAGTACTACCGGCTTGGCTACTCAAGCTGGGCTTCGGAAGAAAGCACAGGTTCAATTTTAATCGGTGCAACGGATTTATTCATTAAAACAATTGAAAATTTTTCAGGTATTGATCTTTTATCAACAGATGAAGAGTTGATACAGGGTAATTCATGTGCATATTTTAAAGATCAGTCTGAAAGAATATATCCTTTGCTTTCACCGGTTACAGGTAGAATTCTTGAAACCAATCAGGAAGCAGCAAAAGATAAAACCTTGCTGGAAAAAGATCCTTACTTTGAAGGATGGCTGTACAGGCTTATACCGTCCGACAGCGAGTATGAATTAAAAAAATTAATAAACTGCAGTTCTGACAGATTATAAAACTGCCTTAGATGCCGGATATCCGGTTCCTCGGCTGAATGAAAATTGAAGGAGTGATAATATGCCGCTTTTTATATTAGCAATAATCATATTTATAATCGCTGATATTGTTATCAGGCGCGTTAGTAAAAACATCAGCGAGAAGAAAGCCCGTAAAGAACGGGAAGAAGCTCTAGCGGAAAGCATCAACCTCGATTTCAGCAAAGAAGCAAAAAGCTTAAAGAGAGTTGAAGTTAAAAATCCAATAGCAAAAATCTTATGTGTTGATGATGAAGAAGTAATTCTCGACGGCTTCAGAAAGATATTAGTGATCGACGGATATTCTGTTGATACTGTAACAAACGGAAAAGAAGCTTTAGGCTTAATCCAGACTCACCACTACGATTTTGTTTTTACAGATCTTAAAATGCCTGAGATGGACGGGGTAGAAGTAACGAAAGCTGTGAAGCATCTTCGTCCTGACATTGATGTAGTAATTATAACAGGTTATGCAACTGTTGAAACGGCGGTTGAATGCATGAAATACGGCGCCATGGATTATGTGCAGAAACCGTTTACGGATGATGAAATTCTCGCATTTGTGAAAAAGATTTTAATCAAGAGGCAGGATAGGATACAAAAACAGCTTAAACCAAAAGTTCATATAACTCACCTTGCTGATACAAAAACTTCGCTGGAATTTGTAATTCCGGGAGGCGTTTTCATTTCCCCCGGTCACTGCTGGATAAGCATGGAACAGGACGGCAATGTGAAAATCGGTATTGATGACTTTGCAAAAAAATTAATCGGTAAAATCGATGCAATTGAGTTTCCGAACCTCGGAATGAATATTAAATACGGTCAGCCGCTTTTTACCGTTAAGCAGGGAAGAAAAACCATTACGTTTAATTCGCCTGTAAGCGGAAAAATTATCCGGATAAATAAAATGCTGGAAAATAATTTAGAAACTTTAAACCTTACTCCTTACGATACAAACTGGATCTGTGCAGTTGATACTGAAGATCTTGATACCGAGCTGAAAAACCTGAAGATAGGAAAAACAGCCGTTTCCTTATACCAGGATGATATCGAACATTTCATCGACTTAAGAAAGAAATCTCTTAAGCCGGTGAAAGAAGGTGAGTACGAAAGCAGCGAAATTTATATGGGCGAGCTTGAAACCCTTGACGAACCTGACTGGAATAGAGTCAGCAGCGAATTTTTTAAGAGATAAACATTTCTAAAGCTCCCTTTTTCTATATAAGAATAGGGAGTTTCTTTTATTTATTAAACTCTTCAAACATCACATATATCCGGTTCAATTTTATTAATTTTGTTTTAGGAAAATGAAAACCAAAATAGAAATCGTTCAGGGGGATATTACCAAGCAGAAAGTTGATGCGATTGTCAATGCGGCAAATACAAGTCTGCTTGGAGGAGGCGGTGTAGACGGCGCAATTCATCGTGCAGCCGGACCGGAACTTTTGGAACACAACAAAAAACTCGGCGGCTGTCCTACCGGTGAAGCAAAAATTTCCCCGGGATTTAAACTACCGGCAAAATATGTAATCCATACTGTTGGTCCGGTTTGGAATGGAGGAAAAAGGAATGAGGACGAGCTCCTTGCTGACTGTTATAAAAATTCTCTAAGGCTCGCAGTTGAAAATAAAATTAAATCAATTGCATTCCCATCGATCAGCA
>DAISZW010000053.1:0-19084 GCA_036824595.1 Ignavibacteriaceae bacterium | reverse complement strand
TTTCATGTGATAATTAGTTCCCAGTTAAAAATCCGGATGTTAAAAGTAATTATCGCAGTGCTGTCCAAATTATTTTTTTAGTAAGAAAAATATTTGAAAACAATTCATTATTGGAATTTTTTCTCATAATTCTGAAACTATCCCCTATCTTCCATAATAATTCTGATAAATCAAGACTTTTCATAACATTAGTGCAATGTACTTTTCTTAGCGTAAGAAAAGTACCAAAAGCAAGGCGGGCGAATTTCTTTTAATGTGCGCCCTTCCCTAAACATTTATTTTGGACAGATATGAATTATCGAGATATAAATAAAAAAGCTGCCCAATTGGAGAGCAGCTTTTACCCTGTATTTTTTACAGGATTGGAGAGAGTTATAAATAGCGGTTATTTAACAGCGGAAATTGAAGAGACATCGCTTACTATTTTCCATTGCCCGGCATCATTAATCAAGCTTATATAGCTTGTCCTCATTAATTTTTTGTCAGATACTTCTACTTTCACAACAGCCGTTTTTTCATTATAATCTATGTTGCTGAAAGTTACATCTCTTTTCCAGCCTCCCAAAAGGCCTTTTTCAAGCTGGGAAATCATATCATCATGCGATAGTTCATTTGTTTTATTTGTTACAGTATTTACTGTTATAACATCAGCCGTAGTTGCGAGTAAATTTTCAACTGTTTTCGTATCTCTGTTATCAATGCCGCTGAGATAATTTGTCACCGTTTCTTTAATTGCCGATTCACTAGAATTGTTATCTACAACTTTTGCAAATGAGTTAATCGAAAGGAGAGCAAGAATAACAAACAAGATCAAACTGCCTTGAATTCTCATAATACACCTCACTTTAAAAATAATTTTATATTAAAAAATTTCATTTTACCTGACTGCCTACAGGTTTATTGTAAAAATAAGGGGAGGGATATAGAGTTTAAGGTAATTTATGAAATGCGGTTTAATTTCTATCTGTTCGGCAGATAGAAAAAAATAAAGGTAAGAAATAAAAATCTAAATTTAAGATGAAATTTAATTGCTGAAAAAACCAATTTCTTTACTGTTTAATCCAGGATCTAAATTAGATCCTTAATTTCTGAATAATTTCACCTAACAACTGCTGGCTTTTTTCAATTACCTGGGAATAAGCCGATTCGTATTTGACTAGAAAGTCCCTGTAACTCGTTTTATCGGAAAGAGATGAATAATTTATCAATACATTTAAAAATGCTCCTTCGGCTGCCGCTGCAATCAGGGATACCGCTACTCCGGCATCAGAAAGAGAATTACGGTTCCCTTTAAGCGCTGCGGTTTCAAGGAAAGGAAGAATTTCTTTACAGGCGGAGATTACCTCAGCCGGAACGACCGCCGCGTTAAAGGTAGAAGTCTCAAGCGCCCGGTGCCTTAATGCTTTTTCCTCTTCGGTTTCCTTCGGAAGTTTCAAAGCATCCATTACCTTTTCAAAGGCTTCATTATCTCTCTTTCCTAAAAGTATAAATTTTTTCCTGCATGCATCCAATTGCTCTTTAGTCTCCATGATTTCATCTTCAACTTCCTGGTATTTTTTTTTGCCGATTGTTAATCCGCAGACCATCATGCCTAGACAAGCTGCAAGAGTCCCGCATAAAGCTGCAACATTTCCGCCGCCGGGTGTGGGTGAGTTTGATGACAATTCATCAAAGTATTTTCCTAAGGATAATGATAAATCCATATTTACTCATTTACTAAATAATGATATTGGAAAAATAAAACTATTATTTGAATAAACAGCACTTATTTAAAAATTTTAATTCCAAACAGCAAAATAATCAAGCTAAAAGGTAGTAAGTTTTTTGCTTAATAAATTCATTTTATCGTCAACCTCAGATTTCTCTTTCTCTGTAAGCTCAAGGCTTTTTATTTCACTAAATTCATCAAAAGCTTCAGCATAAAGCCCGCATTCATAAAGCACATTGGCAAAGTAAATCCTGTAAAAAGCTTTATTTTTTGTATCCGGATATTTTCTAAAAGTTTCTTTTGCAGTAACACTGGCTGATTCCTTAAAACCGTTTTCTGCTAACTGAACGGCACCGTTCATTCTTTTAATTCCGAAATTGTCTGCTTCCCTTTCTTCCGGTTCGTCCCGGCTGCTGCCGGTCTTGCTGCCGTAAACAGCAGTGCTTTCCGATTTCTTCCGGTCATTATTTTTAGGAGCATTTATCATATCTTCCATTGCCAGGGCAAGAAGAAGTTCATCAATGCTCATTTTTCTTAAGCCGGACAGAGAAAGAGCGGAAGATTCTTTTAAAGTAAAATGAAGATCGCCATGACTCAGCCGGACAGATGAATTTTTTCCGGTCATAATAAGAGTGTTCTCTTTAAACTCAGTATTTTCTTTTACTTCCGTCCAATTTTCGCTTGAGCCTATTTGAGCTTTAACGCTGCCTTTGATCTTTTCTGCTTTATAAGTTTGAGCAAAATTAAAGCAGTAAAATAAAAACAGAAATAAAATTACTTTATTCATTTCTTCACCTTTAAGTACATTTAGTATACATCGATAATTTCAACATTACCCTTTGAAATCCCAAAGCTTTGAATTGCATCAATAAAAAACTTACCGGAACCGATATCCCAGGCAGATTCGAAATTTGTCAGCGAAGTTGTTTCCACTGGGATCCATACTTCATCAATTCCCGTACTGCTTTTTCTGATTAAATATTTCTGATCGTTCCCGGTTATTAAATTTGCTTCTATAGGAGAAAGCCCGGTATTTATTAAAATATTCACATGACCCATCTCCTTTTCCTTTTTATAATCTACAATAGCAGTTTGAATACCGACGCTTTCAAGGAGAGAGCTGCAGCAAACAGCCAAGTCATCACAATCCCCCCCTTTCAGCTTAATCGTTTCATGTGGAAACTGAACATGTTCCGATGATGCACGCGGATCGGATGTGTACACAATTTCCTTAACTAAGTTATTAAAAATTATTTTAGCCTTAAAAAAAGGAGTGAGTGCTTCACTTAGTGTATCCAGAATGTTTTTATATTTACTTAAAATTTGTTTTGTGAAACCCATTGAGAAATCGTAATCACTTTTTATAAAATACCTCAAATTTGTAACTTTTCCATCCCATGCATTTTTACTGTTTACCAGAACCGGCTTTTGAAATTTATCATCCGATGTTTCGTTTACGGTTGTTAAATAAAAATCCGCATAGGAAATTCCGGTTTTCTCCCTTTTAACGGTATCAGGAATCATTGTATAGAAAAAAACTTTCCCGGTATCTTTCGGCGGAATGACTACAAACGGAGAATGGATGTTTTCATTATTAATCCCTTCGATATGGGAAGAAGGTTTCACATTAACCGGGTTATCGGTTAAGTTGATAACATAGCCTACAGCAAACGGCGTATTAAGATAATCGTCAGTGAAAGTCGGATATATATCTTTCAAAACTTCAACGCTGCCGAATTTAACGAGTCTTTCCGGCAGTGTATTAAGTGTAAAACCGAATGTTAAAATTAATTTATCAAAGCTGTACTTGTTGTTAATGATATTATTGAGGCCTGAATTTTGAAATTCGGAAAAAGATTGAATACTGTTCCTTTTGGAAAAATACTTAACTCCCGAAACTGAAATATTGAATAAATCTGTTGAGAACGATAATGCGGGAACAATTCCCGCAAAAAACGGGGACTGAAGTTTATCATGGAATAATGCTGCCCCGAATGACAATTTTTCACTGCCGCCTAATTTTAAGGATCCCGCCAATCCTGTCTGCAGCGAATTATTAGTTTCATAAATGAAGTTAAAGTAATAGTTGTTGATGGGGGAATATGTTAATCCGATTAATGCATCTTTCTCCCTCTTCATTTTATAAATTTCATTTTGGCCGGAGATTTTCTTTTCATCCATGATTAAAAGATTTACAGAATTAATACTGAGGAAAAGCTTTTCGAACGGATAAAACGTTACGCCAAAATCACCTTTCCAAAAATTGTTTTTTTCTGCCCGGTTAATTTTAGAGAAATAAATTGAATCAGAAATTATATTTATATCCAGTATCTCCGAATTAAAATCTTCTGTAAAGTACCTGAAATTTAAACCTGTACTGATCAGGTTATTGAATTTATAAGAATACCCGAACCCGAAAACCTCTTTATAGGAAAATCTTGAGCTCAAAGATTGCAGAAGTGAATCATCCCCGCGGTAAGATTCAATCGGCTGAAAGAAAAATTCTTTTTGATAACCGGGGGTATACCTGATTGAAAGATTATGCTCTTGCAGTCTCTTAGACAGAGAAATTAAATAAAGATTTGAATTGGTCTCATTCGAGAATTCGCCTCCGTAAGAAAGCATCAGACCCCAGTCCTTGAGGAGTGAAAAGTTTGAGGGAGCCGACTCATACGAATTCAACAGGCTCGTTTCACTTTGAAAGGCCGGCCAGAGTCCTGATAAACCAAATGAACTTTGAGCTGTCATCTTTATTGAAATTAAAAAAATAATAATTGCTATGGTACAAACTTTTCTCAAGGCCTGATTATACCTGTACTGTGAATACTTTGTGCTATGCTTATAAAGTTTCCATGCCCAGACCTTTCATATTTTCTGATAAAAGTAAAAGTAAGGGCATCAAATGAATCGGCTGGTAACTCATTGATTAAATCCATAGGAACAACAAAGCTGCCGTCGTCAAAAATTCTTAATCTATAAAGAGGAATATGAATACTAGCCTGAATTTTACTTAAATAGCCGCCGAGAATTACTTCAATTCTTGAAGAAGGATCAGGACTTTTATTCCATTTTAATAAAAGCCTTAGAGTCCGGTCCCTGATATTTCCTTCCCTTTTTATCGAAGCATTTATCTCAGGGGGGGTAGTGATATCAAAATTAACACTATTTTGACCTTGAAAAGGACTAAAATCAAAATTAATGGTGGAATTATATCTGAACGTAAACCTATTCCGGTACAGCAGATATTGATTCCCTAAAACTGTATCACCAAAACCTACATTTGTACGGAATCTTACTTTTAAAGGAGCTATACCTGCCGGGTTGTTTTCGAATTTTACAATACCCGGAGTAACTGTTGCGAAACCGATTGTTTTTCCACGTGGATCTTTAACCTCCATGCTCCTGTCGAAGAAGATAGCCTGAGCTGTGGAATTTTCGTCGAAAACACTGTTCCCCAAAGATTTTTTTATACCGCTCAGAATAATCACATTAGTGTAGGATGTCAGATTCCCTACAACCCCGGTCGAATCGAATCCGGTATTTAGAAAGGGATCATCTGTAATTATCTCAATCTCAGCTCCATCTTCATCCTCCTCCTGAATCAGTTCGGTAATCGCCGGTTTGTCGCATCCAATAAAAAAGAAGCCGGAAAGTAAAAGAAGAACTAAATGTCTTTTAATTATTTTCATTTTAGCTTCAAATTAATATTGTGTTTATTAAATTCAAACTGAAAAAGGAGAAAGCCTTTCCATGACTTTCTCCTTAACTTCTGAACAACAGCTTACCATCTTACAAAGTAAGGAACTCCCCACATTTCATTCTCAACCGGTGCGGCATCGTCTAGTATTACCTGGCCCGGGAAAGCATTAATAACCGCGTGATAAAATCCCGGCCATTGGTTTGTATTATATGTCTGCTGATAAACTTTTATATATCCTGAACCGGAAGGAGTTGAAGAAACAAGTTCAAACCTTTTCTTCACAATGTGCAGCCCCAGGATATTTGCACCGTAAGTGAGTGTAACAAAATCATCGTCTGCATACTCGCTGTAAAGTTCAACCTGCAGCGTAACTGTCTCGCCTTTAGAAATTATCGGAAGAGATCTCCACCAATAATGCCAGCGCGAAACATAATAATCATTCGGGGATGTTATAACCATTGTATCTCCGGCCGGCAGAAATATTGTAAGTTTTGTTAAATCGATATGAGGAGATTGTGTTCCTCCTTCAGGTAGAGAAATGGCTGCAATTTTCCAGTTTAATTTAGGACGATCTGTATTCCCGATCCTGACAAATATTATATTTCTCGTCACTGTAGATGCAAACGGTTTTTGTATTACCGTGTCCAGCTGAATTGCATTCGAATCATAGGAAGCAGCTATATACAGAATCCCTTCATAATTCTTGGTATACACTCCGAAAGCGGAATCACCCGTTATTGTAACTGTGAAGGTCCTGTTTACCGAGCTTACTCTATGCCATATTTTTCTAAATGGATATATCGGGGTTCCGGTTTTGCTTAATATGCTCATTTGATCTTCTTCATTATAATTCGGATCAAAAGAAGCAATTGCCGAATCTTCATCCGCAATTTCCTGCATTGCTAATTTATCCGGACTTTCGGCTTCGGGTTCTATAGCGGATTCTTTACACCCCGTAACAAACACAAAAAATATTGCTGTAATGAGCGGGATCAGGTACTGCACCATTGTTTGTTTCATTTTAGTACTCCTTTATTTAATTGTCAATGATTTCAAACTCTGGGGCATAATCAGAAATATTGTGCCACTGAATTGATCCAAAAAAATTATGCTTTTTTATTAAATTAAAAGAAAATAAAAGTGTGAAATGCCTGGAACTAAATTGCAATTGCCTGGATAATTAAATTCAGGCAGATGGATTCGGGGAACTATTGAGGTAAGGGAGTAATTTTTACTTTGTGCTTTAGTGAGAACTAAAAAGAAATAATTAATTTCTTAATATTTTTATCTCTTCAGATGTTAATTCCTGAACTTCTCCTTGTTTCAATCCGTTTAAAAGGATTTCTTTTATCCTAACACGGATTAATCTCAGAGCAGGATGCCCGATGCTTGCGGTCATTTTTCTTACCTGCCGGTGCTTCCCTTCAGTAATTATAATATTCAGCCAGGATGTTGGGATATTTTTTCTATGCCTAACCGGCGGAACTCTTGAGTGAAAGCCGGGATCATCTATTTGTTTTACTTTTGCGGGGAAAGTCTGTACTCCCTTAATTAAAATACCTTCCCGGAGATTATCTAATTTTTTTTCATCAGGAATTCCTTCAACCTGAACAATATATTCCTTCTCGTGTTTATTTACCGGATTAAGCAGGTAATCGGTTATTTCCTTATCGTTTGTAAGCAAAAGCAGCCCTTCGCTGTCGTAATCGAGCCTGCCGATTGAGTAAACATCCTTCGGGAAATTATAATAAAGGCCCAGGGTTTTTCTTTTTAATGTATCCCTGAACTGGGAGAGCACTCCGTATGGTTTATTGAATTTATAATATTTGAAGCTCATGAAATTAAACTTAATATGAAATTCATTTGGGGCATATGCGGAGGAGAAAAAATAATTTCTTACTCTAAATTATAAAATATTCAGCAAATCAAAAGCATACAAACTGCGCAATTAAATAAGTTTCCGTTTTTCCATTTTAAGGAACAAATCATCCCTTAAACCGTCTGATTTATTCAGAAAATTCATAGAAAATAGGAATACAGCAAAATATTCTCCTTTTTCATTTATATGAACTTTGACTATTTTGCTGTTCACGGTTTTTTTATTTCCTAATATTTCTTAGGAGGCATTATGTCATATCGTGATCAGCAGAAATATTTAGAAATGCTGAAAAAATATGAAAGAAAATTTACCCGGGATGAAGCGGATCAATATAAATTATATCTCAAAATGCATAAAGACGAAGAGGATTTTGATTCCGTAACCTTAAAGAAATTAAAAGATTTATATGAAAAGTATTACACTCCCGTGGATAAATCGAAATTTGATGTTTTTTTTAAGAAAACAGGAGAATAATTGAAAATATATAATTCCATCTTGAGGTTTTAATGAGTTATAAAGCACTTCACAAAATTTTTGCTGCAGTAATATCTATTATTTCAACGCTGGTTTTTTTTCTAACAGTACAGCCTTCGGTATCCTTCTGGGACTGCGGAGAATTTATTGCCGCCAGCCACTATTTACAGGTTCCTCATCCTCCCGGTGCGCCGTTTTTCCTGATGCTCGGCAGAATATTTTCAATGATTCCTTTTGCGGAAAATATCGCGTATAAAGTAAATATCATTTCGGTATTGTCAAGCGGATTGTCGGTATTGTTTTTATACCTCATTGCTGTAAAATTGATTGAAAACTACAGAGGGAAACCGGCTAGTCTTAAAGATGCGCTGTTAACTTATATTGCCGCTGCAATCGGGGCTTTATCTTTTTCATTTAGCGATACGTTCTGGTTTAATGCCGTTGAAGCGGAGGTTTATGCATTCAGTACATTTTTATTCGGCGGCGTAACATGGCTTATGATGTGCTGGCACGAAAAGGCCGATCAAAAAGATAATGAAAAATATCTTCTTATGATTGCCTACCTGATAGGCTTATCGACAGGCGTACACTTGATGAGTGTTCTGGCTGCTGTCCCGGTGGTAATGGTTATTCTTTTCAGAAAATATGTTGATAATGAAGAGGCGTTAAAAAAGACGGCTATGATTTTTCTGGTGCATGCGGCGGCGATACTGTTGGTTGCAATAATAATGTGGGCGGACCAAAAATCAACCGCTCCCCCTTCACCCGAAGAATACCAGGCATATGATACCAAGTTCAAGATTATATTAGCCGCAATAAGTGCCGTAATTATGGGAACATTCTGGAAAAAAATATTTAACAGGAATTCATTTTATCTTCCGCTGATTATTGGCGGAATTGTTCTATTTGTTACATACCCTGGCATTGTAAAGTTTGTGCCTGTATTTATGAGTACAATTGCAGGCGACAACGGCATGATTGGAATAGTCCTTCTGCTTCTAATCCTCGGTGTATTAGGATATGGAGTTCATTATTCAGTTAAAGAAAAAAAACCTACGCTTCATCTTGTATTTATGTCATTCATTTTTATATTTATCGGGTTTACGACTTTTGCAATGGTAATAATCAGGGCAAATCAACAGCCTCCGATGAATGAAAATGAGCCTGATACTTTTACCGAATTGGTTTCCTACCTGAACAGAGAGCAGTACGGCGATTTTCCGACATTTAAAAGAAGATTTGCATCCGAGCCGCACCAGCAGGTTGTGTTTACAGGCTATTCAACCGACTTAGAATTTTTCTGGCGCTACCAGATGAATCATATGATGACACGCTACTGGCTCTGGAATTATGCCGGAAGAAAAGACTGGGTGCAGGAATCGGGACCAAATATCGCTCCATTCAATAAAATAGGAAACTTCATCGGTTCTCCGTTTAATATGAAATTTGACGGCGAAACAAAAGATTCTCTATATGGAATCCCGTTTCTTATAGGTCTGATAGGAATTTACTTCCATTTCAGAAAAGACTGGAAGATGGCTTCGGTATTTATGATTATGTTTGTCCTTATGGGATACCTGACTGCATTTTACCAAAACCAGCAGCAGCCGCAGCCGAGGGAAAGAGATTATTTCTATGTAGGTGCATTCTTTGTCTTCTCCATCTGGATTGCAATCGCAATTATTGGAATTATAGATTATATACGTTTGAAAGCGAAAGGTGAGCTTTTAAAGAATCTTTCTGTTTTTGGAGTGGTTGCGTTCAGCGTCATATTTGTTCCAATCAATATGATTCAAACAAATTATTTTACCCATGACCGGTCTAAGAACTGGATTCCATGGGATTATTCATACAACCTTCTGCAAAGCTGCGCTCCAAATTCGGTGCTCTTTACCAACGGTGACAACGATACATTCCCTCTCTGGTATCTGCAGGATGTTGAAGGAGTGAGAAGAGATGTTAAAATTGTCAACTTGAGCCTGCTGAATACTTCCTGGTATATAAAGCAGCTCAAGGATAATGATCCTTATAATGTAGGCACATTAAAAATGGGTCTTACAAATTTGCAGATAGATCAAATAAGACCTATTCCATGGGAGCCTAGAACAGTAAGCATTCCCTTCCCTAAAAACGAACGGAGAAAACTTATTTCGGATCTATTCCAGCATTATGATATTTCAGATTCCACTTTATCAAAAACAAATGCCATTACATTTAAAATGAATCCGACCCTGAGCTTTGGAAATATAAAAGCTATAAGAGTCCAGGATATGATGGTTAAAGAAATTGTTGAATCAAATATCTGGGAACGACCTATTGCTTTTGCGGTTACATGCTCGGACGATAGTAAAATCGGCATGCAGGATTACTTGAAAATGGAAGCCATGTCATTCCGCATTGTGCCGGAAAAAAGGAAGCAGAATGAAGAGTTTATAAATGAAAAGCTGTTAAGGGCACAGTTGTTTTCTAAAGATGTTCAAATAAGCAAAGAATATAAGCCCGGTTTTAGTTTCAGAGGATTGAATGATCCTTCAATTTTCTTTGATGAAAACCATTCAAGGATGACCCAGAACTACCGTAATGCCTTCATCAGACTTGCGCTTTATTATATTAACAGGAATCAGGATAAACGTGCGCTTGAGGCCCTGGATGCAATGGAACAAAAAATGCCGAGAAAGCTTCTTAAAATGGAGCTGGGACTACTTTTTGAAATCGGCAATTTATATTATACTGCCGGTGGCACGGAGCAGTACAAAAAAATGGCAAAAGAAATTGAAACAGCCGCTTTACAGAAATTAGAAGAAAATCCGAATGATGTTCAGTCATATTATAATCCTTACAGGATTTTGATTGATACTTATGAACACCTGGGGGAATATAGAAAATTAGCCGATCTTTGGCAGAGATTAGGTATTATGTTTCCCCAAGATAAAGGGGTACAGCAGAATATAGAAAAATATAAAAGACTTGTTGAACAGAATAGAAATATTCCCGATACTGTTAATAACCCGGCGGATTAAGGAACTTCACAGATTTTTTAATTAAGATAAGCGGTGAAAGCCGCTTATTTTTTTCTGGGCTGAAATTTTAATAAGCAGAAATAGCTCTTGAGAATATTAATATTTGCATTATCAGGTATAGGCGATGCTTTAATGTTTACGCCGGCAATTGCTCTTCTAAGGAAAACTCTCCCTAATGCAGTGATCGATGCTGTTGTTATGTTTAGAGGAGCAAAGGAGATCTACGAAAGAAATGAGCATCTTAATAAAGTCTACTATTTCGACTTTCTGAATAAAAGCCGACTTTCTTCACTAAAATTTATTTTGCAATTTAGAGGGAAATATGATGCAACAATAAATGTTTATCCTTCCAACAGAAAAGAATATAACTTAATAAGTTTCCTTGCCGGAGCAAAAAGAAGGGTTGCTGCACGTTATTTAAGAATGGATTCTAAAAATTTAGGATATCTCAACAACATTAAGATAACTGAAGATGACAGCGTTCATAATGTTCAAACGAATATCAGGCTGTGTGAAAAACTTTTAAACATTAAATTCGATGAGGAGCCTGATCTATATTTCCCTTTAAATTCTGATGATGAAAAGTTCGCCGGGAATTTTTTGAAAGAATTAAACATTACAGAGAGTGATTTACTTATCGGCTTTCATCCGGGATGCGCAACCTTAAAAAATCATATTAAACGCAGATGGGAGCCGGAAAAGTTCGCCGAGCTCGGCAGGAGACTGATAAAGGATTATAATTCAAAAATTTTGATTTTTGGCGGGCCTGAAGAGGAAGAGCTTAAACAGGAAATCTGCAGGAGAATTGATTCAACCAATGCATTTACGGTTTCAAAAGGAAGCTTGACTGAAAACGTTGCGGTCATGAAAAGATGCAGAGTATTTGTTAGCAACGATTCAAGCTTAATGCATATTGCTGCCGCTCTCAAGCGGAAGGTAGTAGCAATTATCGGTCCTACTAATATTAATTATATTCGTCCATGGCATACCGAGTATAAGATTGTCAGTTTAAACCTGGAATGCTCTCCTTGTTTTATATATTCTCCCCGTCCGTTAATATGTTTCAGGGACGATTTAAAATTCAAGTGTATAAAAGAATTGAATGTGGAGATGGTTTATAATGCCGCAGCCGATTTTATAAAAGAAAATTAGGGGCAATTTATTTAGTACTCTTTTTTACTTCTTCAATTTTTAATCTAGTTCTGAAAAATCAATCTCCATAAAATCTTTATTTTGCGGGAATGATATCTGTAGATTATTTTGTCTTGCATATTCCGCATTTATATCTGCAATTTTCAGATCCAGTACATGCCCTCCTGATTTCCTGTCTTCAGTAATGAAATGAAAGTGATAGCCGGGCTGATTTACACCTTTTACATAAGAAGGAAACCTGTATCCGACCATTGTGCCTTTAATTTTTTCAAACTCGAAAATGGGCTGACTCTTTAATACCTCTTCTAATTTTTTATAAGGTTTTTGCTGAGGAGGAATACTTCTTGTCTTCATATGGCTGAAAGTCCCTTCTATTCTGATTGCAAAGGCTGAATTTGAACCGGGAATTAATGTATCTAATAAAGAATGTAATTCGGTGTAGGAGAAAGAACCGGCAATTTTTCTGCTAGTATCCGGCTCAAAAAAAGTTACAACAGCATAAGGAGTACGGGAATTGCCTGGTAATACATTTACTTCTCCTTTTTCCGAAATCCTGTAGAATATGCCATCCACAGCTACAAGTTCCCCGTCGACATGGTTTAGTGTACCCAAACCGAAATTGCCGTGTTTGCTTAATTCATTTATGGAAAAATCACCCTCGAAATTTCCGCTCTGCAAAGCCGGCAAAACCGAATACTGGAATACATTATTGCTTGTCTGGGCGGAGGCTTCAATGCATAAGAGAGAAGACAGAAATATTAAGTAAAACTGTTTGTATGAATTCAATTTTTTCATAATAGGTTTTTTTCTAAAAATAATTATTAGGATCTTCTATTTAAAATAGACGTAGAGACACACCATGGCGTGTCTCTACACATAATGAGAATAAATTTTCATAAAATAATCTACTTTTATAAATTTAATATAAATATTTCTATATCCAATTTTAATTTATGGGAATTTCTGATAATATGAGCATTCCAAGTTCGTTATTTAAAACATACATGAATCTTCTCGGGATTAAGCCGGCGGAGCCGTCATTTGATTTATTGAGGAAAATTGTAAAGGCGCATCTTATCAAAGTTCCTTTTGAGAATATCTCAAAGCTCCTGCAGAAAAATAGAGGAATAAACTACATTCCTGATCTTTCAGCTTATCTCAGCGGAATCGAGGAATACAATTTCGGCGGCACATGCTATGCAAATAATTATTATCTGTACCTGCTGCTGAAACACCTGGGGTTTGATGTAAAACTCTGCGGTGCAGATATGAAAAATCCCGATGTGCATTTAATCAGTATGATAAAAATAGGGGATCATGAATACATTGCGGATGCCGGTTATGCCGCCCCCTTCTTTGACCCTTTGCCCCGCCATTTAAATAAGAATTTTGTTATCCGGGCAGGAAGTGAAAAATATGTGGTAAAGCCGAAGGATAAGATGGGAAATACCAAAGTAGAGCAATACAGCAGCGATGAGCTGCAGCATTGGTATACTGCAAAACCGCAGCCGAGAAAGATTGAAGACTTCCGGAAGGTAATTTGTCAATCCTATGCGGGCGAGGCTACATTTATGAATGCCCTTCGTATGGTTCGTTTTTATGAGAACGGATCCCGCAGCTTAAGAAATCTTCTGCTGACTGAAATAAACGGTTCGAAATGTTCAACCATTAAAATTACACGGGATGAACTTCCTGCTGTTGTAAATGAAAAATTCGGAATACCGGAAAAGCTTATTGAAGAGGCTCTTTCAAACCTTAAAAAGTTCAGAAATATCTACGATTAGAAGGGATTATAAGGTCAACTCCGGATGCGGAACCTGATCCAAAGCACATCAAAATATTTGTCAAAAAAAATATTCATCCTTTATTAGGCAAACCGCTTTTTTATCCTTAGGTTTGTGCGTCCGGTATTAGACCGGTTTATTTATTATTATTTTTTTTAGAGGTTTTAAGTGAGTACCAAGTTATTTGTAGGTTCGCTCCCTTGGTCGATTAACGATCAGATTTTACAGAATACTTTTGAGGCACATGGAACGGTTGTTTCGGCAAAAGTTATTATGGACAGAACTACTGGGAGATCCAGGGGTTTCGGTTTTGTTGAAATGGAAAGTTCAGATGATGCACAGAAGGCCATCAGGGCTTTAAATGATTCAACACTTCAGGGTAGAAATATTATTGTTAATGAAGCTAAACCGCGAAGCTGAAAAATTTTGAATTAAGCTCAAAAGGCTGTCTGAAAAGGCAGCTTTTTTTATTTTAAATCATTTTAGCACACTGCGTAATTTTACAAATCGTTTATCCATGCCTATTTCATTAAAATAAAATATGTTTTATTTTAAACCTTAAAAAAAATCCCATTTGAAAAACAAGCGAAAAATCAAAAAAATAAGGCTGTTACTAATCGAGGATAACCGGCTTCTGCGGGAAGGGCTCACTGCTATGCTTTTGAAGCAGAGTGACATGGATATTGTTGAAACCGTCGGAAACGTTGAAAATATAAAAACAATTATGCGCAGAAATAAGCCTGAAGTGATAATCCTCGATCTTGGCCTCAGAAACCGGAACAGCTTTAACCTGGTTAAGCTGCTCAAAAAAAATTTCCCGGCTGTTAAAATTATAATAATGGATCTTGTACCCATGGATACAGAAATTTTTGAGTTTGTACAGGCCGGGGTTGCAGGATTCATATTAAAAGATGCAACTGTTGGGGAGTTTCTTAAGACTATACGCTCCGTCGCCAAGGGGATTCAGGTATTACCTTCAAATTTAACCGGGTCGCTTTTTTCCCAGATTGTTGAGCATGCGGTAAATGGATCAAAACCTTCCGCCTTGATGGATTCCGTGAGAATGACAAGACGTGAACGGCAGGTAATTGAATTAATTTCCGAGGGACAAACCAATAAAGAAATTGCCCAAAACCTTCATCTGTCTACGTACACTGTAAAAAGTCATGTCCATAATATACTTGAAAAACTCGCCTTAAGAACCCGCGTGCAGATTGCAAAATATCTGCATGATTCCAGGAAAAAAGATTCTGCCTCTGAAGAGATTTCATTGTTAGAAGAATAGAATATCCTACCTCCAAGAAGTAATCCGCTTTTCATCCCTTTGATCTATTGTTTTATTTAATGGTTCAGGGTAATCTTCTTTTAAACAAAAAGGAAACTATATGAAGAGTTTAATTCTTTTATTGATGCTGATTCTCTCTTTTTCAATATACTCCCAGGATAAAGTTGATGTAAAGGATGAAGCGAAATTAAATAATCCGGCCGATGAGTGGATTGCTATTATAGCTTCGGACCCTGAGATGCGCCTCATAATGATTGATATGATGATCGAGAAAACCGAGGGAAATAAAGAAGAGCGAATGAATCTTGTAAATTCTATTATGAAAAATCCCGAGATGAATAAAATGATGCTGGAAGCTAAACCAGGCAGGATGGAAAATGAAAGTTTTTCTTTAGAACCCCGGGGATGATGAAAGATAGTGCAGGGGCAAAGAAAACATATAACATGGAACCATTGAAGAGGAAATAAAACAAAGTTTCAGGAATACATATTAACTCTAAAAAAAAAGAAACAGCGCAGGTTTATTTTAAAATGAAAAAAATCAGGTTACTTCTGATAGAAGATAATGCTATTCTGCGCGACGGTATCCTTTCCATTCTTAGACCGTATAAAGATATCATAGTTATTAATAATTCCGGAGATAGTAAAAATACTCTGTTAAAGCTCCCTCAATTAAAGCCTAACGTTGTACTGCTGGATATGGGCCTTCGCAGCCAGAACAGCTTAAGGGTTGTAGAGATCTTAAAGAAAGAATTCAATGAAGCTAAGATAATAGTATTAGACCTGGCGCCGGTACAAGCCGATATTCTTCAATATGTTGAAGCAGGCGCAAACGGTTTTATACTTAAGGATGCTTCACTGAATGATTTATTACAAACTATACGTACAGTATCTCAGGGAGCAACTGTTCTTCCGCCTCCATTGATTGATTCACTTTTTTCACAGATCATTGAGCATGCAGTGGGAACAGGTAAAGTGAAATTGAGAAATGCTCTGCGAATGACAAAACGTGAAAGGGAAGTAATTAAATTTCTTAGCGAAGGATTAAGCAATAAAGAGATTGCACAAAAAATGCATGTCTCAACTTTTACCGTTAAGAGTCACATCCATAACATTATGGAGAAACTAGCCCTCCACACACGCCTTGAAGTTGCAAACTATTCTTTTACGGGTGAAACTCTGAAGACGATTGCGAAAAGTATCTCAACAATGAACAATTAATCAAATTAATTAATAAGCTAAAAAGCAGATGAATGTCTTATGGATTAAATGCATACTACAGTCAAGATGCCGGCTTGCTTTAATTAATTTGAAGAATGAGCATTTTGATAACCTCACGGGAGTTTACGTTATATGGTGCGGAAATAATAAAAACGATACTGTTACGGTAGGTCAGGGAATTATCAGGGATGAGCTTACCAAGATGAAAATTGATAAAAATGTGCTTCAATACGGACCGGATTTATTCGTAACCTGGGCAGCTGTACCAAAAGAATCCTTAGATGGTGTAGAAGCTTTCCTCTGCAGTAAATTAAATCCTGCTGTCGGTCATACTCTGCAAAGCAATGATTTAATTAAAATTAATTTGCCGAATGATTGAACCAAAGAAATTCTACAGAAAATTAGATTCTCAAAATGTGAGGGATTTTAGTACGCCCCGCCTGGAAAACGTCATCGTTAAAAAATCAAAATTTAAACGCCGAAGAAATAATGAATTCTATTTTTTAGTAAGCAAGTGACTTCGGCAGTAAAAGAAAATGGAAAGATGATGCTGCTGTTGTCATAGTTAAAGTGAAATAATCTTTCAATATGATTTAAACCTCATTTTGTTATATTAACCAAAAGGATTAATCCTTTTTCTATCCATTAGATTCATTTGTTCGGCCAAAATAATTTGATATTTTTTAAAGAGCAGCGCAAATCCTGTCTTACGGCATTTATTTATGTATTTAAGAAAAAGAAAGACGAGTATCTGGGATGAAAAGAAAATTAGAAATTGGAATTATTGATCTTGTATCGAAGAAACCAAACAGGAAATTGTTTGCCCGCATAATGAATGCGAACTTTGCAAGCATTATGCCGCAGGTTATCGGGGTATGGTGTGAGGAAGAAGGACATAACGTCACATATATTTGTTATACGGGGAAAGAAGACCTGATACAGGAATTACCTCAAAAGGTCGATCTGGTCTTTATCTGTGCCTTTACCGAAGCCGCACAAGCAGCTTATGCTTTAAGTAATCTCCTACGCTCCCGGGGAGCCGTTACTGTGCTGGGAGGGCCGCATGCACGCTGTTATCCGGATGATGCGTTAAACTATTTCGATTATGTTGCCGGGTTTACAGATAAAAAAATTATTTGCGAAATACTTGATGATTGTTCTCCTCACAGGCCTTTGGGTGTATACTTATCATCGAAGGGGCAGCCTTTATTTCTTCCGGGGGTAAAGGAAAGATGGAAATTCATTGAGCCTACATTAAAAAAAGCACCTTTTCTAAAACTGGTTCCAATGCTGGGCAGCTTAGGCTGTCCTTACACCTGCAGCTTCTGCATCGATTCAACCGTAGCATACCAGCCGCTGGATTTTAATGTAATGAAAGAAGATTTGAGATTTTTGCTTACAAAATTCAAACGGCCGGTTGTAGGATGGCATGATCCGAATTTCGGAATCCGGTTCAATGACTATATGAATGCGATTGAAGAAGCTATCCCGGAAAACAGTATAGATTTTATTGCCGAAAGCAGTTTATCAGTTCTATCGGAGCCGCACGTGAAGCGTTTAAAGCGGAATGGATTCAAAGCCATGCTCCCAGGTATTGAGTCGTGGTATGATCTCGGGAAGAAATCCAAAACCGGCAGCATCACTGGTATGGATAAAGTAAAACTTGTATCTGAACATATTAATATGATCCTGCGGGATATCCCCTATGTGCAGACTAATTTTGTATTGGGTCTCGATTCAGACAAGGGAGAGGAACCGTTTGAACTCACTAAGAAATTTGTAGATCTCACACCCGGTGCATTCCCCGGTTACTCGCTTTTATCTGCATTTGGGCAAGCAGCACCGCTTAACCTGGAATACCAGGAATTAAACAGGGTAATCCCGTTCCCTTTTCATTTCCTTGATAATAACCATGCTATGAATGTGAAGCCGGTTAATTATTCCTGGACTGAATTTTATTCCAATATTATTGATCTAGGCGAACATACTTTTTCTTGGAGCGCAATCTTTAAACGCATGATAGCAACAAAAGCATTCATTCCGCGATGGATGAATGTTGTGCGCGCAATATCGGAAGAAGGTTTCGGAAGAGTCGCATATAACAAAGAAATCCTAAAATATCTTAACTCGGATATAAAGTTCCGTGATTATTTTGAACAGCAGACAACCGAGCTTCCGCAATTCTATTTAGGCATGATAAAAAAAGAGCTCGGACCTTTATGGGAATGGCTTCCTGAGGGAGCTGTATTTCATGATCAGAATGCTTATCTGAAAAAACAGCCTGAACGTATTGCCGTTTAAGGAAAAAGTGAATTTAATGATTTGAGAATTATTTGAGGAAATTATGTCGAAAACTGAAGAAAATTTAAAAAAAGCTTTTGCTATTAAAAGTCAAACAAATCAAAAGAACCGTGTCTTTGCTAAAAAAGCACGTATGGAAGGTTTTCCAAATATTGCCCGTCTATTCAAATTAACATCTGAAGCGGAAAGAATTCATGCGGAGGGGAATTTTATTGCCATGGATCTGATCGGCTCAACTAAAGATAATGTTAAAATTGCTCTTTCGCGCGGCTTGAAAGAATATAAAGAAGTATATCCATTAATGCTGGAGGAAGCTATTTCCGAAAATCATAAAGCAAAACGGATGTTCGGATATGTTGTGAAAACTGAAGAAGTACATACCGATTTATACAGTGCCGCATTAAAAGCTTTGGAAGAAGGAAAAGATTTAGAAGCGGGCGATTTTTATTTATGCCCTTCCTGCGGAAACATTAAGTCGGAAAAGCCTGCTGAAGCTTGTTCAATTTGCAAAGCTTCGGCTGAAAAATTTATCAAAGTATAAAATGAAATGAATTAAAGGG
>DAISZW010000205.1:0-5779 GCA_036824595.1 Ignavibacteriaceae bacterium | reverse complement strand
ACCAAAACTTTAGCAATTTGTGTAGTCTGCGGCAATCCTGCCGACAAAACCCAAAGAAAAACTTTATCATCCGAGCTTGTTGTGGTAGGAACTTCCGATATTTATGAAGCCCGCTGCAGGAAATGCCATTATATTCCGGGAGATAAATAATATTTAATTTTTAAGGAAAGGTCTTTATGGATTTTAATTCACTGCTAAGGGGAATCCTCGGAATAATTCTGATTCTTGGAATTGCATTTCTCTTATCTAATAATAAAAAGCGCGTCGATTGGAAACTTGTGGCCGGAGGAACAGGGCTGCAAATAATTTTCGCTGTTTTAGTTATTAAGGGAGATGCACTAAGATCATTCTTTCCTCCGCTTGGATGGCCGAAAGATTTTTTTAGCTGGATAAGCAGTTTTTTTGTTATTCTGTTAGATTTTACACTTGAAGGATCTCAATTTATTTTTGGCCAGCTGGGATATACACCCGAAAGAGGAGGCGGGTTTGGGGTTATTTTTGCATTTCACATTCTGCCTACAATAATTTTCTTTGCAAGTTTGATGTCCATATTATATTACCTTGGAATAATGCAGAGAGTCGTTCAGGCGATGGCATGGGTGATGGCAAAAGTTATGGGTACCAGCGGAGCGGAATCTTTATCCTGCTCTGCGAATATTTTTGTAGGACAAACGGAAGCCCCACTTATGATAAAACCTTTTATTAAAGGAATGACTAACAGCGAAATCTTGACTGTAATGGTTGGAGGCATGGCAACAATTGCGGGCGGAGTAATGGCAGCATATATTCAGATTCTCGGACAATCATATGCAAGTACTCTAAACATTCCGTTGGATCAGGCAAAACAGGTTTTTGCAACTCATCTGCTCGGTGCAAGCGTTATGGCCGCACCGGCTGCGCTTGTGATATCAAAAATAATGTTTCCGGAAACAGGAGTCCCCGAAACAAAAGGTTCTGTAAAAGTAAAGATAGAGAAGAATGCTTCAAATGTTGTAGAAGCAGCGACGGTAGGAGCAGGCGACGGCTTAACCCTGGCTTTAAATGTCGGCGCAATGCTGATTGCTTTTATAGCTCTGATAGCATTTATAAATTATTTACTTCAGGGTTTGGGTGATATTACTGGCTGGAATAATTCTTTAAGAGCTGCTTACGGTCAGCCGCTTAATTTTCAGCTTCTAATCGGGATAGTGCTTCAATATATTGCCGTTGGTATAGGTGTACCATGGAATGATGCATTGCATTTCGGAAGTTTAATCGGGACTAAAGTAGTTCTTAACGAATTCGTAGCCTACCTTGAATTGGGAAAAATGATTGAGGCGAAAACTCTTATAAGCCAGAAAGCAATTTTTATGGCTACGTATGCGTTATGCGGTTTTGCTAATTTCAGTTCAATTGCCATTCAAATAGGTGGAATTGGTCCCCTCGCACCTGAAAGAAAATCCGATATTGCAAGACTAGGTATTAAAGCAGTAACCGGGGGTGTGCTCGCAACGCTGGCTACTGCAACTTTAGCAGGAATTTTGTTTTAGATGATTTTTTATCATGTCCTGATTTGCATATAATTACAAAGGCTGCTATGGTGATGAACTTAAATTTCAGATATAAAGAATTAATAGAAATTATTGAGAAGCAGTCGCCATTTAAACCTGACATTACTCTTATCCTTGGAAGCGGGCTCGGGGATTTTGTAAAAAGCATATCTATAAAAAAAACCTTTTCAACAAATGATCTTCCCGGTTATCCTCCTTCAACAATTATAGGGCATGAAGGGAAAATGCATTTTGCCGAATACGCCGGGAAAAAGCTTTTAATTTTTCAAGGAAGAATACATCTTTATGAAGGATATAAAATCTGGGAATGTATTCTTCCGGTTTTTATTTCTTATAAACTGCACACAAAATATTTGCTGCTGACAAATGCGGCAGGCGGAGTAAATAAAAATTTTTCTCCCGGAAATTTTATGATTGCCAATTCCTTCAACGGACTGTTTATAAAAAATGAATTGACAAAACTAATCGGCATCGCATCCCTGGAAGGAAAAAATAATTTCTTGAAGCTCCCCTCTTCAACTTTAAATTCGTTGATCAAAAAAGCAGCTTATGAAGAAAATATTGACCTCAAGGAAGGGGTTTACTGGTATATTAAAGGACCAAGCTACGAAACGCCCGCCGAAATAAACATGATTAAAAAATTTAACGGGGATGCCACGGGAATGTCGACTGTTCATGAAGCGGTTTATGCAGCTTATAACGGAATTGAAACCGCGGCTATTTCCTGCATTACAAATTTAGCCGCCGGAATCTCGCCTGTTAAACTTTCTCATGAAGAGGTAACATCAACTGCAAGGCTCGCCGAAAAAAAACTTGAAATTCTTTTAAAACATACCATTACTCTTATTGAATAAATACTATTAATGATTTTATATATCCCCAATTTGATTGACTTTCAAACCCTTTACTGGTAATTTTGGCAGATAATTTTTTATTCAAAACATATCCCAAATTGAATTTTTTATGAAAGAAATAAGGTTTAGGCTCATTATAATTGTGGCATTTACTGTTCTGTGCATAATCTTGTTATACCCTACCTACGCAGATTATCAGAACAATAAGAGAATATCAGCTATTCTTGAAAGAACAAGATCCGATTTAAAAGCAAATAATCCCGAAATAACAAATGAAGAGATAGAAAATAAACTATTAACGTTGGAAGACAGCTTGAAATCTGCCGATCCTTCAATAGCTGAAAATAAGCAGAAAAGAGTTAAACTAGGACTCGATCTTCAGGGCGGAATGAGAGTTGTTCTTGAAGTAAATACTGTCAAAATGCTCGAGAAAATGGCTAATAAACCGGATGATACTTTTAATAGAGTAATCCGTGAAGCAGAAAGAGAAGCTGCCGTATCGGATGAACCGGTAGTTGATATCATCGCCAGAAAATTTACCGAAAGGAATATAAGATTAAGCCGCTATTTCGGCAGCGTAAGAGATGAAGACGATGAAATTGTCGATCAGCTTAACAATGCTACCGAAGATGCAGTCTCAAGAGCAATGGAAATCATAAGGAACCGCGTTGACCAATACGGCGTTTCAGAACCTTCAATTCAAAGACAGGGAGCAAGAAGAATTATCGTAGAACTTCCCGGTATTGCAAGGGAAGAGGAAGCAAAACAGCTTTTACAAGGAACAGCACTCTTAGAATTTAAACTAGTAAAAGATCCGCAGCTGACTTATTCTATTATGCAGAAAATTGATAATTTGCTTGCGGGCAAGACACTTGTAGACACAGCAGCAACAGATTCTGCTGCCGCAAACGACCAGGCAAATAACGATACTACAGCTTCCGATACTGCAGTCAATCAAGATTTAACGGAGGAGCAGTGGAAAAAACAGCATCCATTTTTTGCAATGGCCGTGATTGATCCGCAATCCGGCAATGCAGATGCATATGTCAGAGCCGATGATAAAGATAAACTTGAAAGAATTTTAAACAGACCCGATGTACAGCAGGTAATGCCGGATAATGTTGAGTTTATACTTGAAGCCAAGCCGATCGGGAAAAATGATGAAGGGGTAGATGTTTACAGGATGATTCTTGTGAACAAAACTGCGGAATTAACCGGCGGCGTAATAACAGATGCACAGGCAAACATAGATCCCGCTACATCTGCCCCGATTGTAAACATGACCATGAATTCCCAAGGGGCTACAGACTGGGCCCGGATAACCGGAGCAAATAAAGATAAGAGAATAGCAATTATTCTCGACGGTGTTTCTTATTCGTCTCCTGTTGTTAAAAATAGAATTACAGGCGGCCGTTCGCAGATTGAAGGAATGGCTAACATGGAAGAAGCAAAGCTGCTCGCTATTGTACTTAAAGCCGGTGCTTTGCCTGCACCTGTTGATATAATTGAAGAAAGAACGGTGGGTCCTTCTTTAGGACAGGATTCCATTAACAACGGTATGTTTTCCGGATTAATCGGATTTATACTGACTGCGACTTTCATGATAATTTATTATAAAAAAGCGGGCTCCATTGCAGGAGTTTCCCTAATCTTTACTGTACTTTTTATTCTCGGGATACTGGCAGGATTTAATGCTACTTTGACTTTGCCCGGTATAGCCGGAATTATTCTGACTATCGCAATGGCAGTCGATTCGAACGTATTAATATATGAAAGAATACGAGAAGAGCTCGCAGTCGGCAAAACTATGAAAGCATCAATTGACAGCGGGTTCTCTAGAGCGCTTTCGGCAATTATAGATTCCAACTTTACAACTTTTTTCACCGGGATTATTCTTTATCAATTCGGCACCGGACCGATACAAGGTTTTGCATTAACATTAATGATCGGAATTGTTGCAAGCATGTTCAGCGCCCTTGTAATTTGCAGGGTCATTTTAAATTATATGGTATCAAACGGCATAAAGATCACTCTCGGTTAATTCTTGTAATTCATTAAGGAGAAAATTTTAGATGCGAATCTTCGAAAATATTAACTACGATTTTCTTGGCAAAAGAAAAATTTTTTATATGGTTTCCGCGGTTCTTTTATTTTTAGGTTTGCTGAATATCGTTGTAAGGGGATTAAAATTCGGAATCGATTTTAACGGCGGGTCTGAAATAGTGCTTGAGTTTCAAAACCCGGTCGATCTGGGAAATATTCGAACTCAGTTGGAGAATGTGGGACTTGGAAATGTTGAAGTAAAAACTTACGGTGCAGATAACAGAATTTTAGTTAGGACTGAACTTCAGAATGTGCCGGCAGATGTTTATCCTAATGTAATCCGGAGCATTGAAGAAGAAATCAATAAATCACTTCCGGAAGTAGAAAGAAGAATAATTGATTCTTCAATTAATTCTGTTACTTATGAATTTAGTAATCCCGATACTTCGACACTAATTGCTAATAATCTTTTTAAAGCCGGATTTGAGGCTAGCAGGGTTTCCGAAGAACCTACCAACAGGCAGGTAATTATTGCAATCGGGATGTCTTCTTTAATTAAAGAAAATCTGCAGACTAAAATGCTGGATAATCCATTTAAAGTAATTAAAGTCGATACGGTCGGTCCTAAAGTCGGGAGTGAACTTAAAGAAGATGCGGCAATTGCTATTTTTGCATCCTTAATAGTTATTTTAGTTTACCTGGCATTTAGGTTTAAATTCATTTTTTCACTTGGAGCGGTTGTGGCATTATTCCATGATGTTTTAATTACATTGGGTTTGTATTCTATTTTATACGGTGTGATTCCGGGTTTAAATCTGGAAATTGATCTGACAATAGTAGCAGCGTTTTTAACGCTCGTCGGTTATTCCATTAACGATACGGTAGTTATTTTTGACAGGGTTAGAGAGAATATGAAGATTCACAAAACGCTTCCTCTAAAGGATGTAATAAACAGAAGCGTTAACCAGACGATGAGCCGTACTATTCTTACCGGAGGTACAACCTTGATGGCACTTCTAGTACTTATCTTCTTCGGAGGCGAGGTTTTAAGAGCTTTTTCATTTACATTGTTCTTCGGAATACTCATTGGAACATATTCTTCTGTTTTTGTGGCTAGTGCTATGGTGCTGGATTATGCCGGCAGATCAAAAAAGAAAATACAGTTTTAATTTAACCACATTTTTTTATGAGCCCGCAATTCTATGCGGGCTTTTTTATTCCAGCTGCAATTTGCCTAAATCCGAAAAAGTTATTAACTGATTCTGACCCTCCCAATAATCTTTTCCTAGCTACCAAAAATTTATCCATATTAAACAAAATATTAATTTTATT
>DAISZW010000204.1:503-5821 GCA_036824595.1 Ignavibacteriaceae bacterium | reverse complement strand
CCAAAGAATGTTCACCAGGAATTTAAAAAGTTAAAAGAATATTGGCATTCAAGAATTACCGGGATGACTGCAGTAACTCCTGATGAAGAATTTAACAGCATGCTCAACATGTGGAATCCTTATAATTGTATGATGACCTATACATGGTCCCGGGCTGCTAGTTTAATCTATACCGGCGAAAGGGATGGATTAGGTTACAGGGATACGGTTCAGGATATGCTGGGGGTTCTGCATTTAATACCCGATGAAGTAAAAGAAAGAGTTGAGTTGATGTTAACTGGACAGGTTTCAACCGGCGGTGCAATGCCTGTAGTAAAACCTTTTGCCCACAAACCTGGCAGTGAAAAAGCTCCGGAAGAAAAGAACTACCGTTCCGATGACTGCATGTGGCTGTTTAATACTGTTCCGGCTTATGTGAAAGAAACCGGCGATATCACCTTCTATGAAAAAGTGCTTCCTTATGCAGACAAAGGAGAAGATACTGTACTGGGACATTTGAGAAGAGCAATTCAATTTAATCTTGACCGATCCGGGAATCACGGACTTCCCTGCGGTTTATTTGCAGACTGGAATGACTGCCTGGAACTTGGTCATGACGGTGAGACAACTTTTGTAGCCTTCCAGTTGCGCTATGCATTAAAAACTTACATTGAAATTTCAGAGATGCTTAACAAAAAAGAAGAAGCTTCATGGGCAGAAGGGCATTTAAAGAAGCTTGATGAAAATCTTGAAAAATATGCATGGGACGGTGACTGGTTTTTAAGAGCTTACAGGGCTGACGGATTAAAATTCGGTTCAAAAGAGAATGATGAAGCATCAATTTTTCTTGAGCCGCAGCCCTGGGCTGTAATGAGCGGACACCTTTCAGAAGAAAGAAGTTTGCAGCTGATGGATGTTGTAAGAAAACGTTTAGATACAGATTACGGTTTAATGATCTGCGATCCCCCTGTAGAAAAAACAGATCCGAAAGTTATAAAAGCAAGATTGTTTAACAAGGGGATGAAGGAAAACGGTTCGATTTTCTGCCATACTCAAGGCTGGCCGATAATTGCTGAGACAATTTTAGGAAGAGGCAACCAGGCTTACGATTATTACAGGAAATTTATGCCCGCTGCATATAATACAAAAGCGGAAATCAGGCAGATTGAACCTTATGTATACAACCAGTTCATTAACAGCAAATATAATCCGCGGTACGGTGCGGCACGTTTGCCGTGGTTAAGCGGTTCCGCCGCTTGGGCATACTACACTGCTACACAATTTATTCTCGGCATTCAGCCTGATTATAAAGGATTGAAGATCGACCCCTGCATCCCCTCCGAATGGAAGAATATAAAAATTACAAGAAAATTCCGCGGTAAAAACTTTAAGATTAAAATTAAAAATGATAACGGTGTTCAAAAAGGAGTAAAGAAATTAATCGTTAACGGGAAAGAGCTGGATTCCAATCTGATTCCATTCGAATTGATGGAGGATAATAATGATGTAACAGTTTTAATGGAATAGTGAACAGATACGATCTATAAACGTAAAATTTAGCTTATGTATTTTTTTTGGAAAATATGATAGCCTTAAAAGGTGTAGTACCGTTTATTTTATTTTTTTCCGCAAGCATTTTTGGGCAAGTTGACGGAACTACAGGTTTGCCTTTAGGAGGTATTGGCACTGGAGCCGTAAAGTATAATGCCGGCAGCGGTACTTTTTCAGCAAACTTCCGCACTCCGACGCGCAACGGAGATTATCAGTCCTTATCAAATACTCAGTTTCAAGCTTTTACAAAAAGAGGGGCTTCCGTTCTAACCTCTCAAAAATTGATAGCCCGGCAGGATAACGGACGTGCAGACGATGATGCTGTTTTTCCGCTTCACCGGGTGAACTTTGGAGAACTAAACGCAATTTCTATCAGCATGACTGCCTATCTTCCTTTTAGTCCTAAATCCATTCCTGATATGTGTCATCCTGCCGCAATGTTTGAATTTTCAGTAAATAATTCAATGAGTGATTCAGCCGCCATATCAATAGCGTTTCAGATCAGTATGCCTGATATTCCTTCAGCGATAACGGATACAGGTCTCATCGCTAGTTCATCTTCCCTGCAGCTTTGTCTCATTGGTTCATTTGCCGGCGGCAATGGTGATTTAAGCTACGGCAGTGATAATGGTTTTTTTTCTACCGGGATTTGTAGTAATCAACTCACAAGTTCAATAAACCGTCTTGCTTTACGTATATCTCTTAGTTCTTTTGAGACTAAAACTCTGCGGTTCGTTTTATCATGGTATCAGCCGGATGAAATTGCGCATTATCAATATGCGAATTTTTGGAACGGTGCCAGGTCCGCTGCTGTTTCCGCCCTGAATAATTTCAGTAATTTTAAAGATAATTCCGAGGAATTAGTGAACAGGATGAGATCATCTAATCTTCCGTCCTGGCTGGTTGATCAAACCTTAAATTCACTTGTAAATCTTGTTAATAACAGCGTTTATTTTCAGGATGGGCGCTATTGTCATACGGAAGGGATGTGGGAGCCGGAAGGAACTATGGATCAAATGTGGCATGCCAGGCAAATATATACAATGATTAATCCCAATCTTGCCTGGAGTGAGTTAGAGTGGTGGGCTAGAACTCAGCATGTACTGAATTATACCGGTCAAATTCATCACGATTTCGGTACAAATTTCAACTATGTAAGCTGGGATAATACTGAACATTCCGATTACAGGTCAATAAATGAGTGGGTCGATCTAAACTGCGGATTTATCATCTCTGTATATGAAGCTTTCATTGCTACTGCAGACCAAGGTAAACTCGATTATTTCTGGCCGTATTTAAAAAAAGCTGCGCAGCGTATTCTTGACCAGGTAAATCTCTACGGAAGCTCACAGTATCCGTATACATTTCAATCATCATTAAGTACATATGATGCCGGCGGAAATTCTCAGGCGTACAATACCGGTTTATCTGCAGCGGCTTATTATATTATGAGTTATCTATCGAACATAAAAGGAGAAACGGATACTATCTATCAAAACGCATTTCAAAATGCTGTAAAAGGTTTTGAAGACAGATGGCTTGATAATCCTTATCCCTTGGAGAATTTCTGTGAAAGCGTAATTGGAGGTCCGTGGATTACCGGTTTTTTAAAACTGGGTTCATTTTGGGAGAAGCAAAAACTCGATCAGCTTTTTACAGCCGTTTCCACTTATTACGATCCGCTTAATAGCGGGATGGGTTATAACGGCGGTACTTATTCAGAATGGTCTCCGTATTTAATAGGCCACCTAGGTGGATATGCTTTACAAACTAACCATTCAAATATTTGGTCGGCTCTTCAGAGGGATATGTATGAACGAAATTATTTAAATAGGAATCTTGTTTTCAATCAGCAGCTTGGAATTCCTTCCAAGGTTACATCACCTATATGGATTGCGACTAATACCAGCAGTTCTAATCAATATATCAGTATTCCAATTTTATGGCGTAATTATTATAATATTGCAGGCTATCACCGGAACGAATACTCAAAAGAATTATGGCTTGAGCCAAATCTTTTTGACTCATTAAACCATCAGCTGCAGGATGCTTTAATCTTTACTCCAAATGGTTATGCAGTTATCAGCTATGACACATATGGTAACTCTTACCAAAATCAGGAAATTGTTTTTAAACCCGATTATTCTATGGATGTTTCCGCTATATATGTCTGGGATTTATATTCTGATTCAGCAAACTCAATTCAGACTGTAAAGGTAAACGGAGTTGACACCGATTATTTGCGGTTTGGAGACGGAGACCAGAAACATCTTAAATTAAACTGGGCAGGAACAATACCGTTAACCGGCATTACTATACAATTGGAGGGGGAACCTAAACCCGGAGTTCAAATACCGGCCGATCCGGAAAATTTGCAGGCAGTCAGTTTAAGCCCAAGTCAAATAGAATTAAAATGGCAAAGTCCTTCAGCAGAAATTTCAGGCTATAAAATTGAAATAAATATTAATGACAGTTTTCAAACACTCGCAACAACCACTGCAAGCGATACATTCTTTATCGACACCGGTTTATTAAAGTCCACTCTCTACAGATACAGGGTAAGAGCATATAATTCACAGGGCGTTTCCGGCCCGAGTAATGAATGCGAAGGTGCTACACAGGACGGCGGAAACGGAGAAGTTATTGCGGCACTAAACTCAGGTGGAAATACTTATCTTTCTGAAAGTGGAATCCAATACATTGCCGATGCCGGTCCCGGATGGGTGAGCGGAGGAAGCATTTACAGCACAACAAGTGCAATTGAAGGTACTGCAGATGATGAACTTTATCAAACTGAACGATACGGAAATTTTTCATATTCAATTCCTCTGGGAAACGGTGCTTATGATATTGTTCTGAAATTTGCGGAAATTTACCAGGATGCTAAAAATGCAAGAGTGTTTCATGTAGATGCGGAAGGAAACCGCATTATCCGGACTTTCGATCTATACCTGCGTACCGGAAAATATAAGGCTTATGATGTTGTAGTTCCGGTTCAAGTAAATGACGGAATGTTGAATATAGATTTTATAAGCGTAATAGATAATGCGAAATTGAGCGGGATGGAAATCAGAAGGAATGTTGTGGGGATAGATGAGCCTGGATTCAACAGTATACCCGATAATTATTCTCTATTTCAAAATTATCCTAATCCTTTTAATCCTGTTACTCATATTCAATACGCTTTGCCTGAAGAATCTTATGTTAAAATAATTATTTACAATATACTAGGTGAGCGAGCGGCAGTTCTTGTTGATGAAAGAGAAGATGCAGGATTTCATTCCATTGAATTCAATGCAAATGATTTTCCCGGAGGAATCTATTTTTATAAAATTACCGCAGGCAGATTTCAATCTGTTAAAAAAATGGTGCTGCTTAAATAATTAGTTTTTCAATTTATAGCGGAATGAAATTTTTTTCTATATAAATAATGATGATGCTTTCATTCCGGAATAATTACTTCTATTTCTTTAACCTTAATGTATCTTTAAAATTCATATTTTTGTTGAACTCCTATGGAGTTCTGAGTTTGTTTATAATTTCGTTTGTTACAAATATTTAACTCCTACGGAGTTAAATCTAAGAATCAGAAGACATCTAAAGACAAAAAAGAAAATTAAATATATGTTTTTACAATCCCGTTAGGGATTGAATATTTGTAACTAACCCGAAGGAAAGAAATTGCAACTCCGTAGGAGTTGAACCCAAAAGTAAAAAATATTTTCCCAAACCGTTTTGTTGAACTCCTATGGAGTTCTGAGTTTGTTTATAATTTCGTTTGTTACAAA
>DAISZW010000204.1:0-403 GCA_036824595.1 Ignavibacteriaceae bacterium | reverse complement strand
TATTTAACTCCTACGGAGTTAAGATTCATCCTAAATAATTTTCTCTTTATTACAACACTTTTTATGATAAAACCGAACTACATTCCTATAATTTTTCTAATACTGATAATTCCGGTAAAAGGACAGGATTTTAAAAAAGGGGAATGGATCAGTTTATTTAATGGCAAAGATTTTCAGAACTGGATAATTAAGTTCACCGGGCACGAATTAAATGAAAATTATAAAAATACTTTCCGCGTTGAAGACGGTCTGCTTAAAGTATCTTATGATCAATATGAAAAATTCGGTGGGGAGTTCGGACATATTTTCTATAAAGAAAAATTTTCAAATTACAGAATCCGTCTTGAATACCGGTTTACGGGAAAACAGATTAAAGGCGGACCGGAATGGGGATTATTGAACA
>DAISZW010000052.1:15031-19264 GCA_036824595.1 Ignavibacteriaceae bacterium | reverse complement strand
ATCCAATGAAAACAATCTTTCGCCAGTTGAAGAATTTTGTCTTCGCGGACTATTTCATAGAGTGCTGCTAATCCATAAATTGCGAATGCGTTGCCGTATAATCTTTTTTCCTCGAACCATCCGTTATTTTCCGATATCGAACCTTCACGACTTCTTATCTGGAAGAAACCTCCGTACTGTTTGTCCCACATTTTGTTTTTTAAAAATTGAAATCCATGATAAGCTGCTTCTTTATAACTTTCATTTCCGAAAAAAGAAGCTGCTTTGGATGCTGTCCAGATATGCCTGGCCTGTGTGACAATCATTTTCTCCTGTTCAGGCAGAATTTTCCAATCATAACTTATATTTGAAAAATATCCGCCGGATTCTTTATCAATTACAAGCGGATACCATTTGTTTAATACCTCTTTTTCAAGATTATTATAAAGTTCCTGAAGAATCATTTTATTCCTTTAAAGAATAGATTGAATAGCACATTGTTAAGCTCAATTATTATGCTGTAAATTAAGCTGAATAAAATAGGGAAGTACAAATATTTTTCTTACAATAATTATAAACTATTATCAATTTAATAAAATCCCTGATATTGATTTATCCTAGAATTAAAATAGTATTCATAATGTAAGATAAATGTAAATGAATGATCTTG
Source organism: Ignavibacteriaceae bacterium (assembly GCA_036824595.1). Taxonomy (GTDB): domain Bacteria; phylum Bacteroidota; class Ignavibacteria; order Ignavibacteriales; family Ignavibacteriaceae; genus DATKLQ01. The sequence continues at coordinate 18,615 of DAISZW010000052.1, read as the reverse complement.
AATTCTGTTGTTGCATAAATCGGCATAATTTTAGAGTTTTAAATTGACTCTTAAAAATATTAAAAAAGAATTCCGATAGTCATCGAAAACTTCCTATAAATAAACATTTAATCCGCCTTTGTTTTGGAAGAAAGAATGAAAAAAAATTTCCTGTCATTAATTTTTTTCATAGCAGTTCTATTTACAGGCTGTTCTTCGAGCAGATTTGCAAATTTTGTTACGGCGGATAAAGATAAATTAATGGATGGGGATTCCGAGCTGCGTTTTGTTTCATTCAATATACCGAATCTTCACTACATCGAAGATTATCTCGAATTTAAAAATCCAAATCCTTGGCGGCTCCCTGATAAATACGAAATAAGAGACGCATTGAATTCAATAAAACAGCTTGGCGGGAAAGTAGCCAGAATGTATGTTTTGTCGGTCCGAAAACCTGGAGAATCAAAAAATATAATCCGGCACGTTGAAGCACCCGGTGTATTTAACGAAGAAGCTTTTAAAGCTCTTGATAAAGTAATGCAGATTGCCAACGAAGTTGGGATCAGGGTAATACTCCCGTTTGTTGATAACTGGTGGTGGTGGGGCGGTCCCACTGAATATGCCGCATTTAGGGGAAAAAGCAAAGATGAATTCTGGACCGATCCGCAATTAATTTCTGATTTTAAAAAAACTATTGAATTCGTTGTCAATAGAAAAAATACATATACCGGCGAGTTGTATAAGGATGACAAAGCTTTACTCGGCTGGGAAACCGGAAATGAACTTGTATGTCCGTATGAATGGACTGCGGAAATCGCAAAATTTATAAAAAGCCTGGACAAAAACCATCTGGTAATTGAAGGAACACATGAACAGAATTTGAAAGAGGAAGCAATAAATGATCCGAATATTAATGTCTTATCAACTCATCACTATACTCCTCCTGAAATTTCCGTTAAAAATATTTTAAAGAATAAAGAATTATCGAAGGGCAGAAAACCTTATTTTATCGGCGAGTTTGGATTAACATCTCTTGAAAATATAAATACTATCGTTGATTCCGCGTTAAATAATTATGTTTCAGGAATTATGATCTGGAGCTTGAGGTTTCATAACAGAGACGGAGGATTTTATATGCATAGGGAAAATAGAGGGTTTGGATCATACAGGCTTCCCGGATTTGCCAGCGGCTATTTATATAATGAAAAAGAAGCAATTAAACTTATGAGGGAAAAAGCATATAAACTAGATGGGAAGAAGCCTCCTCTTTATGAAAAACCTGCTGCACCTTATCTTCTGGAGATAAGCGATGTTTACAGCATTTCATGGCAAGGATCGACAGGTGCTGCATCTTATGTAGTCGAAAGAAGAGAATCGAATGAAAGCGGTTGGAAAATAATTGCGAAAGATGTCTCCGACGCAGAGGCTGCATATAAACCGTTGTTTATGGATACTGCCGCAGTTTTAGGGAGAGAATATTATTACAGGGTTATTGCAAAAAATGAAAGCGGCTTGTCGGAACCATCAAATGAAGTTGGTCCCGTAAAAGTTAGTTACTTAAAATTTATTGACGAAATTAAGGATAGTTCGAAAATTTTCTTAAAAGAAGGAAACTTTGAATTTTTATCTTTTCATGATATCTATAGGGCGAAGGAAGATAACAGCAGGCTGAAAGCCGATTCCGGCTCTTCTGTAATTTATGCAATCCCGGGGAAGATTTCTATATTAAAAGTTTTTGCTTTAAAAGACAGCATTACCAATCTGACGGTATTATCTTTTCTTAGTTCCGGATCTCAGGATATTTTTGTTCCTTTGACTGCCAAGATTGAAACATTCCCACCGTATAAAAATGTTTACAAATTTTATACTCCGATTTTATTTACCGTTGAAGAATTTCCGGCTGAAACAAAGTTTTTGAAAATAATCTTTAATGATGAAATTCAATTAGGCAGAATTGAAATAGAGTATATAAAATAAAAACCTTAATAAGGGAGAATTATAATGTTTGTTTTTTCATTAATATTATCTTTTTTATCAATGATTAATTCTGAAGAAAATAAATCTGTTGAGATTCCATCCATTTTTTCAGATAACATGGTTCTTCAACGGAACTCTGAAGTGCCTTTTTGGGGAAGAGCTGATCATAACACGGAAATAACTGTAAAAGGGAGTTGGGGGAAGTCTGCCGCTGCTTCTGCAGATGAAACTGGTTTTTGGAAAACAAAACTGGAAACTCCGGAAGCCGGGGGACCCTACATGGTAACAATTCAGGTCGGCGACTCGACTATTACATTCAGCAATGTCCTGATCGGTGAAGTCTGGTTTTGCTCCGGGCAGTCAAATATGGAAATGCCTTTATTAGGCTGGCCTCCGAGAGATACAATTCAGAACTCGGCTTTTGAAATTAAAAATGCAGATTATCCTCGGATTAGATTATTTACTGTGCCGCGGGCTTTTTCATATAAAAAAGAATTTAACTGCAATGGTACCTGGGATGAATGCAGCCCGTCGTCAGCGGCAAGCTTTAGTGCGACCGCTTACTTTTTCGGAAAAAAATTGTATGAGGAACTGCAGATCCCGATCGGATTAATTCATTCGAGCTGGGGAGGAACTCCAGTTCAATCATGGATCAGCAAAGAATATCTGCAAAATTTTGCAGAATATAAGACTGTTATTGAGAACCTTGAAAATAGCTCGGAGGATTTTGAAAAATACCTTGCATGGCTGAATTCACATCCGGTTATTAATTTAAAGAATAAACCCGAAAGTACTAAATGGAAAAACCTGGATTTTGAAGATGAGGAATGTTCAGAAATTAATTATCCTGATACTGCATGGAAAGAAATGAACTTACCTATTCTATGGGAAAATGCCGAGGTGGGAGATTTTGACGGCGTAGTATGGTTCAGAAAAAAAATAGAAATTCCTTCCGGATGGCTGAATAAAGATTTAATCTTAGAACTTGGACCGATTGACGATATGGATAGGACTTATATAAATGGAACTCTAATCGGAAGTTATGAAACTCAAGGATATTGGAATATAGACAGAATTTATAATATTCCAAAGAGAATTGTTACCGATACTAATATTACAATTGCAGTCAGAATACTTGATAATCAGGGCGGCGGCGGAATTTATGGAAGTGCAGCGCAGATGAAAATTTATCCGGCAGGAAGCAGCGAATCATTCTCTATCGCCGGTTCGTGGAGATATTTTCCTGTTGCAGAATACAGGGATCAGAAGTTTTTTGTTTTAGGTGCAAAGGAAAATGAATACGATTCGAAACCCCCGTTAAGGTTTATTGTATCCGATCAGACTCCTACCACCCTTTTCAATGCCATGGTCAATCCTGTTGTGCCTTATACAATCAGAGGAGCTGTTTGGTACCAGGGTGAATCAAATGTGGACGAGCCGGAAGTTTATTCAAAGCTTTTCCCATTAATGATCGGAAACTGGAGAGATGTTTGGGGAAACGGAACTTTTCCTTTTTATTATGTTCAAATTGCCCCGTATGATTACGGGGAGGGCTCTCATTCCGAAAACCTGAGAGAGGTTCAATTGAAATCTTTAACTACTCCTAACACCGGAATGATAGTTACATT
>DAISZW010000052.1:12807-14931 GCA_036824595.1 Ignavibacteriaceae bacterium | reverse complement strand
TAATTCTGTTTAATTCAGATATAGAAAAGCCTGCCGCCGTAAGGTATGCCTGGAGTAATACAGCACAAGCCACTCTTTTTAATGAAGCAGGTTTACCGTCCCCATCGTTTAGAACAGATGATTGGATCGATTAAGCACGATTTTTTTAATGCTGAAAGATTTAATTAACACTTAACTAAGGCAGGATTTTTAATCCTGCCATTTTTATTTTAAAAGACTTTCGATCTGGTATACAGGTTTAATATCGACAGGCAAATGAACCAGCTTATTCCTGAGTTTTTCCATTGATGCTGAATTTACAACATACTTTGAAATTAATTCTTTTGCTCCTTCATAGTCCCCTGTTGCTTGAATTCTCAAAATCGTTTCGGCTAAGTTCCTGACAGCAGGAAAGATATTTTGAAAATTAACTTTTACTTTTTCCTTTTTACTGTCGAATTCGAATCCGTTTTTTTCCAATATGTAATTATAAATTATGGCATTTGATCCGCCGTGAGCTTCATTGATGCCGAATCTTATGGATCTAAAAATACCGGCTAAAAAAGTAGCATATAATTCATTCTCAAATTCTTTTTTAAATATTCCTTTTTCAATCATAAATATATTGTTGTATATGCCGAGTATGTCGGCTTTGCATTCTTCAAGTGTGGAATATGTTTCTTTTAATTCTTTTTTAACTTCAGTCTCTCTGCCGTTTACAGTTATAAAACCGGGACCTACTCCATGAGACATTTCATGCATTAATGTATGATTGAAAAAAGCATCGAAAGTAACGAATGAGAGCTGATCCTTCTCCATTATAATTTCGGCGATAGGTTTAAGCAGTTTTTTGAATTTTGCATCGTGCAGGTTCTTAATCATAACTTTCTTAGAACCTTTTGCTGCACGGACTCTTTCATCATTGGGAAGATTAAAAGCAAGCGTCTGAACTCCGGCTTTTGTATCTCCTGCAGAAAAAATTTCATTTACCACTGAAATCGGAGACTCGGTGCCTCTTTTCAAATTTTTATATGCATCCTCTATCGGAAGATTATTTTCAATTTCGTTTAAATATTCTCCAAATTTCTTCAATTTTTCGGTTTCAGCAGGATCTTTTAAAGTAAGAAAGCTTTCAAAAGCAGCTTTATAATTAAAAAGCTCATCTTCGTAAACCTCATACGGACCGATAACAACTTCAATTAAATTATCTTTCAGATCCATCCATGCCATATCGCTTTCATAATAGTCATTGGTTTCGAAGGCTTTTGCCCTGAGTTCCAGGTATTTTTTGAGAGATGGATTTTCCGCATTGTCTGCAGCTTCTCTTAAAAACCGTGCTGCTATAGCAAGTTTATCCTCATAAAATACACTGTAAGGTATAGCAGTTAACTTTTCTCTATTCCTTCTTATTACCGTAAATTCCGAGGTAAATTCTTTTTCATCTCCCGGATTTTTTTTAATCCATTTATTGAATTCATCTTTAGTCATGTCCTCAGGATAAAAATTTGCACCTTTTGGTTTTTCATCCGTTCCAATGAAAGGTTTATGATGTTGAAGCCTGTCGAAAGGTCCGAACATTATCCGGAAATATTCCAGCTTCAGCTTGTCTATTTCCGACGATAATGATTCAAGTTTATTCCTTATCTCTTCATTTTTGGAATAGACTTGATTAAAAAAAATACTGTCCATTATTTGTGACGCAAGAAATAATTTCTCGACTACAATCTTATCTTTTTGGGATAACAGGGATGTATCGAATTTAATTTCAACCGGCACAAACTGATCAATTTTTTCCTGAAGCATCCTTGACTCCTTTGAAAATCCTTCATTACCGGTAGTCTGCCCGTATGAATTAAAGAAGGAAAGTATAATAAAAATTAAAACAGATACCGCTGAAAGTTTGTTATATTTTTTATTTGGTCTCATTTAACCCTCGATAATTTAACGATAAATATTTTCCGGAAGTTTTGTTAAAACTCAGATAAAGTGGCTCTATAAAAATATTAAATATCGGATCTTTTATGAAAGAGCATTCGTTGTTTATATTTCTACCGATGATGTGCTTGGGAAATAATTTATTAAAAATAGATTTTAATTGTGATACAGCTCCTATGTACATAAAACTATAATAACATATTTTAGTTT
>DAISZW010000052.1:0-12707 GCA_036824595.1 Ignavibacteriaceae bacterium | reverse complement strand
TTATTAATGATATTTAAAATATTAATCTCGTATTTATTTTATCTGATTACCCCCTAGAACTATTTTCCAAAATTAAAATGATCGATGGATCATTTAAAGGCAGTCTTGTGCTGCCTAGGGAATTAATTCTAAATCTTGAAAATTGGAAAAAATAAAAGGGGGATTACTTTTTAAACCTGCCGTCAATGGGGGTTATGATGCGAAGCTGCGAGATAAAAATCAGTAACACATATTCTTCATATCAATGACACTAAAATTATTTATAAAAAAGAAATCCGATATTTCGTTCTCAGAGGACTATGAGTTCAAGAGCTTTCCAATTTTTTTGGGAAGAGACAGCAAGAATGAAATAATTCTTCCCGACTCCTTTAAAATAATTTCCAGGAAACATGCGAAAATCTTGGAAAAGGAGAATGCATTTCAGTTAGTAGATCTTGAGTCGGCAAACTTTACTTATCTGAACGGAGATAAAATAGAATCAAATAAAGAATACGGCTTAGTCACCGGCGATAAGATAAAAATCGGTGAATATGAGATGGAAGTACTTCTTATTAAGGAAGAGTTTATCGCCGAGGACAATCAGAAAACGATGCTGTTTTCATCTCCTTTTGCAGATGAAATTGCCGCTATTGCAGAGAATCTAAAAAACATAAGCAGCAAATTTTCCCTGGATGACTCTCCGATGAAAGCCGACATGCTGAAATTTTCCGTCCTTCAAAGTTTGAATAGTCTTGAAAAGAATGACGCAAATAAAATAATTGCCGAATTTTTTTCGGAAAATTTTCTGGGCAGCAGCTGGCAAAGTACTTCTGAACCGCGGGAAGAGGTAAGCATTTCTCATTCTGAAAATAAAGTATATCAATTCGTTCAAAGTGAAGAAAAATATAAGGCACCGGTTATCCATGATCCCTCCTTCAGCATGCATTTCTCCAATTCCATTGATGTTTTGCTCGATACCTTTGCAAAACTTGTACAGGGATTCCTTCAATTCAGGCAGGAATTTTTCGGCGTTACAATATATCATACGCTGCCGGTAGGCTCTTTAAACGAATTAAAAGAATATTTGTTTAATCCTGGAATTTCTTCCGAGGAAGAAAGAAAAAGAATTAACATGCTTAATGAGGAAATTCAAAATCTGCTTTCACACCAGATAGGATTACTGGAAGGATATAAATTGTCTGTTATGGAGGGGAGTAAAGCTTTGCTGCAAAGCCTGAATCCCGAAGTTATAGAACAAGATTTACAGAAGAAAGGCATGCAGACAGGCGGGCTGGATTGGGCAAAAATTATTCCAGCATTAAACAATAAAAAAATCCTCGATGCAATAAAAGATAATTATAAAAAATATATTTCCGATCCTTACCATGTTGAGAAAAAATTTTTTAGACCTCATTACTTAAAAGGATATCAAAAAAGATCTCCTTCGGGGAGATTGCATGACGAATACTAGTATGAAATCCGCAAAATTGATTTTCACAATTATCATTTCCATCGCTTTGCTGAGCGGCTGCGGAAGCAGTATGCAGACTCTAGATGTTCTTTTACACTGCGATGATGACTGCAATGAAAACCATGCTGTTGTGGTTACGGTTTTTCAATTAAAAAACTCAGACAAATTTGAACATGCGAGCTTTGAATCTTTATTAAAAGACCCCGACGGCATTTTAGGCGATGACCTTATTCCCGGGGCGAAATATGAAAAAACAATGATTCCCGGGGAGGATTTTCAACTGGCGAATTTTGAAATAAAAACAGAAGCAAAATTTTTCGGAATAGTCGGCGATTTTAATTCACCCGCAAAAAACGGCTGGATGCAGATAGTTCCCATTGATCCCGATACCGAAAGTCTTAGTATTCTAATACATAAAAATTTTTTATCGGCAATAAAACAAGATTAATCCTGGAGCAGCAGAGTTCTAAACAGGAAAAAAATAAAGGGAAAAATAAAAGAATAATGAAATTGCAAAAAGTAGTCTGGTTTGAGGGAATGAAGTTAGATCCGCATCATTTCCAGCAGGTGGATCGATACAATCAATATTATATTAATACAAGAATAAACACAATTAATCCGAATTACTGGGGATTTATCGAAGTTCAGATTGACGAAGCGGCTCTTGCGGGCGGAGCATTGGGTTTAACTAGATGTTCCGGAATTATGCCTGACGGTCTTCCCTTTGAAATGCCGGAAAATGATTCGCTGCCGAAAACCCGTACTTTTGAGGAATTTTTTGCCGCAACATCGGAGAAACTGGAAGTTTACTTAGCTATTCCTGTTGAGAATCTTTCAGGGAATAACTGCAAGATAAATGAATCGCTTAATTCTAATAATTCCAGATTTGCACTTCAAAATGTTGAGGTTCTTGATTACAACTCCGGAACAAATCTGCGTTCAATCGGAATAGTCAAACCGAATTTTCAGTTAAAGTTCGGCGGAGAATCACTGGATGATTACAGTGCATTGAAAATCGGCGAAGTTACCCGCAGCTCCGACGGCAAATATTCTATGAACAAAAAATATATCTTGCCGTCGTTAAATTTGTCTGGCAGTTTAACTGAATATGCAGGAGAAATTTTAGGTTTATTAATCTCGAAAAGTAAAGAACTCAAAAGCCAATCGGCGGTTCAGAAGCCGGAATTATCTATAAACCAGGTTGAAATATTAATGATGCTTCAATCTGTAAATTCTTTTATCCCATTGTTAAACTACTATCACAAATCGAAACATATTCATCCTGAAAATTTATATATCTTGTTTCTGAACATAGCCGGCCAGCTTTCTAGTTATTCAACAGCAGGCTCAAAAACGACAGAACTACCCTCATACGATCATAAACATTTAACCGAAATTTTTTCACAGGTTGTTGAAGAAATAAAAATTTTTCTAAATGTTCAGAAAACAGTAACAAGGAGGGATTTAATAATTCCGCTGAGGAGGCATTCCGATACCTTATTTGTGGGACAGCTCTCGCCGGAACATTCGCCGGCTCAGTTTTATGTATCCGTGCAAGGGGATTTGCCTGAAAAGAAAATTATTACCGAACTGCCCAAAAATATAAAGATTTCTGCTTATGAAGAGATATTTGCGGTTCATCAAGCCGGAATACAAGGCGTGACGATTGAATATGTTGCACGTCCCCAGCCGGGAATTACGGTAAATGAGAAAGCTCATTACTTTAAAATTAATAAAGAAGGAAGATTCTGGGAAAAAATTTCTTCTAAAAATAATATTGCATTCTTCATAGCGTCAGAATTTAAGTCGCTTCAGTTAGAATTGGTTCTTTTGCTTCCCGGGAATTAAAATTCCTTTACAATAAAAAACGGCGAAAAAGTTCAGCAATTCAGGTTGGAAAATAAATGAAAAGCATTTCCGATTTATCCGAGAAAAGAAAAACACTGGTTGATATTGCTTCCGAATCGTTTATACTTATTCTGCAGCTCCGTTCAACGAACGATTATGGAAATGCGCCCGCGTTGAAATCAAAAGCCCATGAAATGTTTGACAGGCTTGAAAGAAATGCCAGGAGTTCAGGAATTGATAATGAAAAAATCGGGTTTACAAAATTTGCGCTGGCTGCTTTTCTTGATGAAACAATAATCAGCTCGGCATGGGACCAGAAGGATGAGTGGCTTTCCGAACCGCTCCAGATTCAGATGTTTGATACTTTCAATGCAGGTGAAGAATTTTTTTCGAATCTTAATATGTTAAGGCAAAGATCCGGCAGCAATAAAGAAGTTCTGGAGATTTATTATCTCTGCCTGTCATTGGGATTTAAAGGTAAATTTCAGCTTCAATCTCCCGAAACTCTGCGAAGAATTGTTGACGATTTAAATATGGAGCTCCATCCTGAAGTACATACTACAATGGAAAATTTATCGCCAAATGCCAGGCCTCACGAAAATTTTGTCAAGGTGGTCAATGATGGTTTGCCTTTATGGATTTATCCTGCGGCGGCAATAGTATTGTCCTTAATATTTTATATAATAATGTCCTCATCAATCTCCGGAAAAGCGGATGATGTAGTTGAAGGATTAATAAAACTTATTACTTAGCATTTCATCAATCACTTCTTGTTTTAACTTAAAATAATTTTCAAATGTCTCTTATAAAGAATCCCATTTTTCTTGCTGTTCTCGGAATAATAATTCTTTCGGCAATAATTATAGTAGGCGGTTCCTTCCTCGGCCTTTCCTTACTGATCCGCATAAGCATTCTTCTGTTTATTATTTTGCTTGCGGTAATCTTTCTTCTTTTCAGGAGAATAAAAGCAATCCAGCGCGCCGGACAGATTGAGCAATCTATTAATGCTCAGGCCGATTTAAATATGCAGAATTTAAGTCCGGAAAAGAAGGCTGAAATAGATCTTTTCAAAAAGCAGCTGGAATCGGCAATATCTTCCTTGAAAAAATCAAAGCTTGCAAAAGGCAAATCGGGTAAAGCCGCACTTTATGCTCTTCCGTGGTACATGATAATCGGACCTTCATCTGCAGGAAAAACCACCGCAATACAAAATTCAGGTTTGGAATTTCCTTTCGGCAAAGAGGCATTTAAGGGAGTAGGCGGTACAAGAAACTGCGACTGGTTTTTTTCTACAAAAGGAATTTTTTTAGATACTGCCGGCCGGTATGTAACCGAATCCGAAGACAAGGCAGAATGGATTGCTTTTTTAGATATTCTGAAGAAGAACAGGCGTAAAAAACCGGTTAACGGAGTAATTGCCGCGCTTAATATTGATGAAATAATTAATTGCAGCATGAATCAGCTTGCCGAACATGCTGGAAATATCAGGCAGAGGATTGATGAGCTGATTGAAAATTTGTCTGTGAATTTTCCCGTTTATTTTGTTTTTACAAAAAGCGACCTGGTACAGGGCTTTGTGGAATATTTCGGAGATTTAAGTGAAACCGAACGCTCACAGCCCTGGGGCGCTACATTTAGTTTTACGGAAAGAATAAATCCTAAGGAAGCATTTAAGACCGAATTTAAAAAACTTTCAGTAAAAATATTCGAGATCCGCTCCCACAGGTTAAACAATCCTTTAAAGCGCGAGCAAAGGAAAAAAGTTTTTTTATTTCCATTCCAGTTTGATTCTCTTGAAAATAAACTTGCTTATTTAATCGGGGAAGTTTTCCAGCACAATCCTTACCAGGATAATCCGGTTTTCAGAGGATTTTATTTCACAAGCGGTACACAGGAAGGTTTTCCGCTGGATATTGCAATTAAAGAAATTGCACGGCAATTTAATCTCCCCGAAACCTTCAACGAAAAACAGGATGAAGTAACTGAAACCAAGAATTATTTCATAAAAGATCTGCTGAATAATATTGTAATTGGAGATCAATATTACAAGGTCGGTCAAACATCAGGTTTTACAAGAAAAAGAAATTCATTAAGACTTGCTGTTATTTCAGGCTCCGTATTTTTTCTTCTTCTCTTCGCTGCATTAACCCTAATCGGATACAACGGCAGCAGCAGTTCATTGGATAAAATATACTCCGCGGCAGATTCCTTCAGAGATATAAATTGGACCGGGAACCTGTTAACCAATTTTAAGGAAGCGGAAAACATCAGGTCAATTATAAATGAAATAGCAGAGGGGGAAGCAGTTGAATCTTTTGTCGCTTTCGGAATGGATAGAACAAATGAAGCTTACGAACCTCTGAATGAATTGTATATAGAAAAAACCGAGTCTTTTTTTAATCAGAATATTTATAATGAAATTAACGCTGTCCTGAATAATTATGCTAACGGCCAGGACTATCCGGGTGAAGAAATATACACTTATTTAAAAACTTATCTGCTATTAGGAAATGAACGGGAAAGATTAGATACTACCGAACAAAGATTCTTAAGGTCGGTTTTCTTTAAGATACTGGATTCCAAATTTATTAGTAAAAACCCAATTGCATCGGCAAAAGAGAAAGATTCATTGAGACAGTTTTTTAGAAATTATGTAAGCACGATTGCCGAACAGATGTACCTTAAAAATATTTATCCCGCTAAAAACGATAATCTTCTGATAAGCATAGTCAGAGATAGAATTCAGTTTACACCAAACTCGGAAAGTATTTATGCACGGTTAAAACAGAGAGGAATAAATCAATTTCCCGCAGAAATAAACTTGGAACAAATTATCGGCGGAAGATTCTCTCATGTAATAAGCACAGAATACAGAATCCCGGGTATTTTTACTGCCGACGGCTGGAAGAACTTTGTTCAAAAAGCAATAATATCCGAGAGTACAAATCCGGGAAAAGAAGACTGGGTTTTAGGAAAGGAAAGAGTGCAAAGTTCAATCAGTATTGTTGACAGCGAAAAAATAAGAAAAGAATTGACGGCACTTTATATTAATGATTTACAGCAGACGTGGGAACAGTTTTTTCGGAATATTAGGTATTCAGGATTTTCTACTGTCCCTTTTGCAGGAAACAGTCTGAAGGTATTGAGCGATCCGGTCAGCTCGCCGCTTATATTAATTTTCAAAAGTTTTCTATCGCAGCTCCAGGGAATCGGAGGAATTCAGCTTGTCCAGGATTCGATAAAAATTAAAACTGCTTCATTAACCGAATCACCGGAAGCCGAATTTAATTTTACGGACATAAATAATTATTCAAAATTTATTGCTAATGCGGATGGTTCTCTGGGTTCCGACTTTACGGCAGTTATTTCTCAATATAGTTTATTAAGCAGTGTAGTCGAATCGATCAAAGAAGGACAGGATCTTACCAGGGATTATGCACTGAAAGTTCTCAGCAATCAGGCTATAGAATTGACAACATCATTAAACGCAATAAAAGGTGCTTTGTACAATCTCCCCGCTGTTCAGGAATTATTTTCAGAGCCTGTAAGACTTACATGGAGCGCTATTTTAAATGACGCATCTCAATATCTAAACATCCAATGGAAAACTAAAATTTGGGATTACTATACTAAATCATTTGCTGATTATTTCCCTTTCAAAAGTTCTGGCGGCGATATCCCTCTTCAGGATTTTATAGAATTTTTTAAACCTCAGGATGGAATTCTTTGGTCTTTCTTTAACAAAGAACTTAATGGATTTATAGACAAAGAGAGGTGGAAAGTCATTCAGTGGAACCGGCAGGGAATTTACGTTTCAGGCGAGTTTCTTTCGTCCCTGAAGAAATTTGATGAGATAAGCACTACTTTTTTTAAAAACGGCGACTTGAGTGTTTCATTCAAGCTAAAACCGCAGCTTCCCGAATCGAGGCTGGTACAAGGACAAAGGCCGGTTGTAGAGCAGACTTATCTATCCATTGATGGAGTTGAAAACTATTACAAAATGGGAGCTCAATTTTGGAGCGACTATGTATGGCCCGGCAGCAAAGGAACACCCGGTGCAAAAATGTATATTTCAATCCGGAACTACGGAAGCTCCGATGCCAAATCCTACGACGGAGATTGGGCATTATTTAAATTATTGAATGATGCCTCTGTAACAAGAGGCGAATCTTCCTCTCAGTATATCTGCAGCTGGCATTTCCAAAGAGAAAATACGTACGATGTGGTCGTTTCATATAAATTAAATGCCGGCAGTTCCAGAAATCCTTTTTCCGGCAATCTATTTAGATCAATCAATCTTCCTTCAAGAATAAACTGAAATGCATCCCCGGACTATTTATAAGTTCAGGTTAAAAAGAAATAGATGAACTCTCAAAAACCTCAAAATGATTTTAAATTTTCCGCTGGTTACTTCGGGAAACTTCCTAATTATCCTGATTTTGTGAAATACAATGCAGCCAGCCCGGAAATTTTAAATCTGGATAAATGGATTCAGGAAGGAATTCTGGCAGCTGATAAATCAAAGAAAAATAATTTCTCTATGAGTGATCAGCCAAAATCCGGCTGGAGGGATTTTTACAACAGTTCGTCGCCAATTAAGTTTTTATTCCCTTTCACTAGAACAGAAAATATCATTTTAGGAATAATTCACCCGAGCCGCGACAAAACAGGCAGAGAATTTCCTTTTATCATTTTCGTGAATATTAGGAAAAGTACAATCGGCAATATACCTGCTTACCTGTTCCCCTTATCATTCAGCGAATCATTTGATTTTTTTAGCGGTCTTTTTAGTGGAATAAAATTACTTAATCCTTCGGGAAAAGAAAATTTATCCGTTGTAAACAATAAATTTAATCATCAAAGCCTTCCGTCTTTTATTCAAAAAGACCAGGTTCAGAGCTTTCTCGCTAATTCCATATCTTCTTATGAAAATTTTTTAATGGAAACTTTTTATAGCGAATTCCGGGAAAGGGTTTTAGAAGATCATGACGGTTCAAGATCATTAACTTTATTAAATAACCTCGGCGGCGGCTTATCGTTTCTGCGGTCAAAACCGGATGTTTCAATTTCTTTTGGAATAAAGATATCTTTTATCTATAACCAAGAGTACAGCTATTATGATTTAGGCGTATTTATTAATATTACCCTTATTATAGCAAGAAAAATCTCCCATCTTCCAGCTCTATTTTTTAAAAATGAAAATTCCCGCACGTACTTGTACATTTTTTTTTGCAATCCTTTGCCCCGGCATTTCATTGATCTTTTTTATGACGGCGGGAGTGAAGAAAGAATTTTGAATGCAAATGATTCTGCCGGCAGGATGGAAATGAACTTTATTAAAAATACTTTTTTTGCAGATGCCGATTTAAAGCTTAAATACGTAATAAATGAACTTCAGAAAAATAAAAGCAGTTTAGGATGAAGGAAATAGACGAAAATCTAGTATCCGATTTTATCAGGGAATATCTGGAACCAATTCCGGGTGATTCGCCTGCAGGAATTGACGCAGCCAATGAAGAGGAATATTTCAAGCTGAATATGGAAATTGCGAAAACTGCACCGGATTATAAAAAATGTATTGAGTATGCGGGCACTATTCTGAAAGAGAAAAGCAAGGATATAAAAGTCGCGTGCTGGTTCTGTTTTGCATTATTTAGAACCGAAAAGGTAAAAGGGCTGAAGGAAGGTTTAAATTTAATTTATAATCTGCTCAGCAAATACGAAAATGATTTGTTCCCGGCAAATACGCCTCACCGAAGCAAAGCTCTTCAGTTTTTGAATACAAGCAGATTTTACAAATTAGTTGAAAAGGAAGAAATAAATAAATCGAATGCGCCGGATATTATTGAAGCCGGGAAATATTTTTCCGGGATAATGGAAGAAAGCGAGAAGCTGTTTGCAACCGACAAGCCTGTTTTAAAGGCGGTTAAAGATACTATCGATTCTCATGTAGAAACTGCAAACTCTATATTAGCTCCCGTAAAACAAAGTGTGCAGCAAGCCGAAGCGGAAAAGTCATCAACCCCGAAGCCGCCACAAGAGGATAGCATTGAAAAAGCCAAAGATGTTGTAGTTACCGCAGAAGGAAAGATTGAGAAGAAATCGGGTGAGGAGCATATCGTAATGATGCCTGTAACTTCTCCAAAGGAAACTAAAATATCTTCAGATAAAGATGCAGTAGCACAGTTTAGACAGGCGCTCACTTTTTTCTTTGAGGAACAGCAGGAAGGCGGTAAGAAAGAGAAAGTTCCTGAGGCTTCCTTTGTGTTTGGTCTTTCAAGACAGCTTCAATGGAGCAGGCTTGTTCGCCCTATTGATAATGATAAAATGACCCAGATAGAACCTCCGAATAAGATTATTCAGGGAAAAATCAAGGAATGGCATGCCGCGGGGAGTTGGGATAACCTGATAGTACGAATCGAAACGAATTTTTTAAAGCCGGACAGTGAATTTCCCTATTGGCTTGATCCGCAGAGATATGTGACTAAGGCGCTTGAGCAGAAGGGCGGAAACTTCATCAAAGCTGCGGAAGAAATAAAATTCCACCTGGCAAGGCTGCTTTATAGGATTCCCGATCTGCCGGAGCTGAAGTTTAGAGACATGCAGACTCCCTTCGCGGATGAAGAGACTATTAATTGGATCAATGAGGAAGTGAAAAATATACTCGGTGCTAAAGCAGAATCCACTGCTCTTCCGCCGATTATAGCAGAAAATTACGACCATATTAATAATGAATATGAACGGGTTTGTAAAGAACTCCCTCAAAAATTTGAGGAGAATCTGCATTTACTGCAGCAGGGTGTTGAAAGCGATACAAGTTTAAAAGGAAAATTTTTAAGGAAACTTAATATTGCCAGCTATTGCCTTAATGCGAAACAGTTCGATTTATCCAAAGTATTCCTAGCTGAATTGAAAAAAGAAATTGATGATTATAATCTTTCCGATTGGGAACCTGCTTTATCGACCGCTGTCTGGAAAACATATTATCAGATTAATTCAAAAATTATTGATGAAACAAAGAATCGTGATGAAACAGCATTGCTGGAAAAAGAACAAAAAGAATTATTCAATAAAATTGCTAAATATGACGGGATTTTGGCAATAAAATTAAATCAAAATAAAAAATAACTGGAGGTTAATATGGCAAGGCTAACTACGCCCAAAATAGCTCAAAGAGTTAAAGTCTCTATTCTTCCGAGCAGCGATGCAAAGGAAAGCGTAGAACTTGACTACAGACTGCTCATGCCGGGGAATTATAGTAAAAGCGAACCCGGCAGTCAGGGTATGCTGAAGGACAGAAGAATAAGAACAATCAGCAGGAAAGGCGATTTTCAGAAAGTACTGAAGGATTATAATCCGAAACTTAACCTGGTTGTTCAGAATAAACTGTCCGATGATCCGGAAGCGCAGATGGAAGTCAAATTAGATTTCCAGGACATCAAAGATTTTCATCCGGATGAAATTGTAAAGAAGGTTGAACCGCTGAAACAGCTTCTTGAGGCGCGCGAAAGATTGAAACAGCTGAAGCTTTCGGTACTGAAAGATGCAAATTTAAAAAGAGCATTGGAAGGTGTTTTAAAAGACGGCAGCGGCAGCATTGATGATCTTTTATCAAAATTAGGAGCTTCGCAGGATAAAAAGGAAGCTGCACCGGAAGGATGATCATAATTAGCTTTCCTTTAAACAATCCTATTAAATAAACAAGAATTTGGAGGTTATTCAAAATGGCTAAAGAACAAACAGTTGCAACAGAAACTTCGCAGAGTTCTGTTGATAAGTTATTATCGCTGCTCGATGAGAGCAAAAAAAATGCAGTTGCGGAATTTATAGGTAAAGTCGGTAAAGAATCCCAGGTATTTAAAGTTACCGGCGCGCTGCTTGATTCTTATATTGCAGATGTCGATACCGTACTCAGCGCCCAGATGAATGAGATAATCCATAATAAAGATTTTCAGGAACTTGAATCAACCTGGAGAGGATTGCTGTTCCTGGTTCAAAATACAGAATTCAGTAAACCAATTAAATTTGAATTGCTGGATGTAACCAAAGAAGAACTCTATGAAGATCTAAATGAAGCGGCAAATGGTGAAGGTTATGAAAAAGATTCCGGTTTATGGCATCACATCTACTGGGGTGCTTACGATAAAGTTGGAGGACACTCTTATACTTCAATTATTGGAGATTTTGATATTACGAATTCTCCCCAGGATATAAGCTTGCTTCAGCATTTATCCATTCTCTCTGAATCTTCTCAACTTCCGGTTATAGCAAATGCAAGCCAGAAATTTTTTGGAGAGGAGACTTATGGTGATGTTATGAACAACCGGTTTTTGACCGAACAAATAAAAGACGGAGCCGAATATACGGCATGGCGAGCTTTCCGGGACGACGACCGTTCAAAATATATTGGATTAACGCTGCCCCGTTTCTTAGGCAGATTACCTTATAATGCTGATTCTGAACCCACAAAAAATTTCAATTATACCGAAGGTATTTATCGAAACAATACTGATCATAGTCTTTGGTGTAATGCTTCATTTGCGCTTGCATCCAACATGGTGAGAAGTTTTGAAAAATGGGGATGGAGCGTAAAAATTGTCGGTGTTGACTCCGGCGGTAAAGTCGAAAACTTGCCTACTCCGACTTATGAAGAGCATGGAATGAAAAAATTAAAAGTCCCTGTTGAAGCTTCGGTAGGACAGGCAAAAGACCAGGAACTTTGCGATCTCGGGTTTATTCCACTCGCTCACTGGGATAGAACTGATTATGCGTGTTTCTTTGAGGTACCTTCAGTAAACAGACCTAAACAGATAAAGGGCGATGCCGAAGCGACAGCAAATTATTCCGTGGGCGCAAGATTGCAGTACACTATGCTTGTAACAAGAATTGCGCATTATTTGAAATACAGGCAATTGACTTTCATCGGTAAGAATGCTGGTCCCGGTGAAATTGAAAGAGATCTGAAGAAATGGCTCGATACGTTAGTGGCAGATTTTCCTAATCCTCCCGAAGCAGTTATTGCTGAACGGCCTCTACGTTCTTACCAGCTTAAAGTTTCGGAACTTCCCGAAAAACCGGGCTTTTTCCAGATAACCGCAGAATTCAGGCCTCATGTCGCAATTACAGGAATGGATATAAATCTCCGATTAATTGCTTTCCATTCGGCAGAAGAAAAATAATCTCATTAACTGTAAGCATAAATTACTTTAAAGCAGAATAAAGCATTCTTATTTATTTATAGACAGTAATAGAAATACTGCTGTGAATCAGGAATGCTTCTTCTGCTTGTTGCCGAATTTATTTAAAAAATTTTATAACAAACTATTTATTTTGTTATTTCTTAAAACGGCAAAGATTTTAATAATCCTGATTATAAGTGTGGCCGCATATATTAATGCAAATACAGATT
>DAISZW010000203.1:0-5840 GCA_036824595.1 Ignavibacteriaceae bacterium | reverse complement strand
AAATACAAGCAGGATTAAATCCCGGCGAGAATATCATTTCAATTTACTCGGACAATAATTCCACTTATCTTTTTCTCATAACAAAAAATAAATTTAATCCGATCCGGGTTGATATCGGAAAAAATGAAATTAGCAGTATGGTTTCGGCCGTTTCTCCTTATTTCGGACACGACTTCTCCGAATCCAAAACATTTTATAACCAGGATCTGTTCGCATTCAATGTAGAGGCAGCATCCGGTTTGTACAGCAAAGTCATAAAACCTTTAGCGGATATAATTCCGGTTGACGAAAAAATAATTTTTTCACCTTCAACGGAACTCATATCAGTTCCGCTGGAATTTTTAGTAACAAAGTACAACGCTGAGGAAAGCATTTACGATTACTCGGCAAAAGACTACCTGATCTACAAATATGATATTTCATACATTCCTTCCTGCGGAATGTATATTGAACAGAAGAGGAATAATCTTAAGAATAACGATAAAATCCTGATAGCAGGAAATCCTTCGATAAACAGCAGGCTGAAGGGATTTGATGAATGGAGAGGAATTCTTGATGATCTGCATGGAGCGCCCAGGAATTTCATGCTGATGCCGCTGAAGTACTCGGGCGATGAAATAAATCAGATAAGCAGTATAATTAATGCTGATAAAGTATTGTCGGCAAACTATGCGACCGAAACCAATTTTAAATCCAGCGCGGA
The DNA here is from genome assembly GCA_036824595.1 of Ignavibacteriaceae bacterium. GTDB lineage: Bacteria > Bacteroidota > Ignavibacteria > Ignavibacteriales > Ignavibacteriaceae > DATKLQ01. The sequence continues at coordinate 5,137 of DAISZW010000203.1, read as the reverse complement.
AATGAATAAATTAATTCATTTATCCACGCACTCATTTTTGTTTGAAAAGCAGCCGCTCATATTGTTCTCTAATTCTTATGACGCTGGAAATGACGGATTCCTTGAAGCAGGGGAAATAGTAAAATTAAAATTAAACAGCGATTTGGTGGTGCTTAGTTCCTGCAATTCGGGCTTAGGCGAGATTGATCCTTCGGAGGGGATACTCGGCATGACCAAAGCATTCTTTGAAGCAGGTGCAAAAAGCGTAGTAGTTTCATTGTGGGATGTGAATGATAAATATACTTCGAAATTTATGGGACTATTTTATAAGAAGCTTAGTGAAGGCTATGATAAATCTAAAGCTCTGAGAATGGCCAAAATAGATTTTATTAATGAGTATTCTCCTAATCCTTATTTCTGGGGAGCATTTGTATTATCCGGAAATACTTCCAAGGTTTCACTCAGTTCGCCATCCAATATATTCCCCTACTTTATCGGATTAATTCTGGTTGTTGTAATTTCTTTATTATTGATAAATATCAAAAAAAAGTCTTAATCTTTTTCCTAATTGAGTTAATATCCCCTGATAAATACTTTTTCAAGATCAGCTTTTATCATTAAGCTGACCAGGTCAGGAAATTTTGTTTCAGCTTTCCAGCTTAGCAGCTTTTCAGCTTTTGAAGGATCCCCAATCAGCAAATCAACCTCGGTAGGTCTGTAATAAATAGGATCTATCCCGACAATAGTGTCTCCTGGCTTCAGCTTGTAATTAAAGCTGCACCTGAAATTGGCTTTACTGCTGCCGTAGTTAACTGCAGATTCTGCTTTGCTCCAGTCAATACTTTCAATTATTCCCTTTTCGTCTTTTTCTTTCCCCTTCCATGAAAGTTTAATCCCTATATTACTAAAAGCCAGTTCCACAAATTCTCTTACAGAATGGGTCTGGCCTGTTGCTAAAACAAAATCTTCGGCTTTAGGATGCTGCAGAATCAGCCACATGCCGCGGCAGTACTCAGGTGCAAAACCCCAGTCTCTTTTTGCATCAAGATTTCCAAGAAGCAGGATTTCCTGCAATCCAGCGGCTATACGCGATGCGGCTCGCGTTATTTTTCTTGTAACAAATGTTTCTCCTCTCCTAGGGGATTCATGATTGAATAAAATTCCGTTGCATGCAAAAATATTGTATGCTTCCCTATAATTTACAATTATCCAGAATCCGTAAAGCTTGGCAACACCATACGGAGAACGCGGGTAAAAAGGAGTTTTTTCAGACTGCGGTACCTCCTGTACTTTGCCGAACAGTTCGCTTGTTGAAGCCTGGTAAAATTTTACCTTCTTTAATCCGACTTCCCTGATGGCATCTAAGAATCTTAATGTGCCTAATCCATCTACCTGCGCGGTATAATCGGGAATTTCAAATGAAACTTTTACATGGCTCTGCGCCGCCAGATTGTAAATTTCATCGGGCTCTATTCTTTCAAGAAGCCTGTTAAGACTGCTTGTATCAACTAAATCTCCGTAGTGAAGAAACATCCTCTTGTCCAGTATTTCTTTATTTGAATAGAGATGATCAATTCTTCCCGTGTTGAAAGAGCTGCTCTTCCTGATTATCCCGTGAACTTCATAACCTTTTTCCAGCAGGATTTCCGTCAAATAACTTCCATCCTGTCCGGTTATTCCGGTAATTAATGCTTTTTTCAAGGAGTATTTCCTCTAATGGTTAATTGTATAGCTTCATGATTGCATGAGCGCATGGGTTGCATGAGCGCATGGATTGCATGATTACATAGTTTTATTCATTATTATAGCAGTCTAAAATTTCTCTTAACAGATAATCATCTTTCCATTCAGATTCATTATCAAGTTTTTTAATATTTTCTTGGTTTAACTTAATTAATTTATTCTCCAGGCAATAATGCATTTTATCATATTCAGCAAACCACTCTTCTTCAATATCACCAGATATGGTTAAAGCAAATAACTGGGAATAATTCTCTCCTAAGGAAGCCAAAGCAATATTTATAAATTGTATGTATTCCTTTAAATGCCTGCGGCAGTAACCTTCTGCAATGCTGGAATGAACTGAAAAAGAAGAAGATTCAATTTGAGAAAAGGTTTTGAATGAAATTGTCTTAATATTCTTTATTTTATTTTTTGTGAATATAAAAAGTTTAATTGCTTCCTGCCAGACAATTAATCCCCTGAATCCCCTATTAATATTTTTGTTTTTATTCAAGTATTTTTCGAATAATTCATCCATATAAATACAGTTTAATTGAAATTATCATGCATCCATGCATTCATGCCTCCATGAATTCATGCCTCCATGCCTCCATACACTCCATCCATTCATGCATCCATGCTTTCATGCATTCATGCATTCTTCTTGTTCTCTAAAAACCATCTGTAAGTTTCCTCAATTCCTTCTTTGAGAGAAGTTTTATGATTCCAACCGAAACTGTGAATTCTTGAAACATCGAGAAGCTTTCTAGGTGTGCCGTCAGGCTTCGATGAATCGTAAACAATCTCTCCTTTATAACCGGTTATCCCTCTGATTAACGAAGCTAACCCGCTTATGGTTATATCTTTTCCCGTTCCTATGTTTACAAAGGAAAGATTTTTCTCGTAAAGATCTTCTGCTTCCACATTTTCAATTAAAAACCGGATTGCCTCGGCAAGATCTTCAACATATAAAAATTCCCTCATCGGTTTTCCAGTTCCCCAGATAGTGACAGACGGCCGGTTATTCTCTTTTGCCTCATGAAATTTTCTTATTAACGCCGGCAGCACATGGGAGGTATTCAGATCGAAGTTGTCCTTGGGCCCGTATAAGTTCGTCGGCATGATTGAATAATAATTACCTCCGTACTGTTTATAATAATTTTCACACAATTTAATTCCGGCAATCTTAGCTATTGCGTAAGGTTCATTTGTATATTCAAGAAAACCGGACAGCAGATATTCTTCTTTCAAAGGCTGGTCGGCCAATTTCGGATAAATACATGAACTGCCTAGGAAAATTAATTTTTCAGCTTTATTATTGTGGGAGGAATGAATCAAATTTGCTTCAATCATTAAATTATCGTAGATGAATTCCGCCCGGTAAGTATTATTAGCCAGTATACCTCCCACTTTCGCCGCTGCAACAATAACAACTTCCGGTTTTTCATCATTAAAAAACTTCTCAACTTCTTCCTGCCTTATTAAATTCAATTCTGCTAAAGATCTGTATACAATATTTTTATAACCTGAATTTTCAAGTGTTCTTTTTACTGCCGAACCCACCATGCCGGAATGACCTGCAACATAGATTTTCTTATTCAAATATGAATTGCTCATAAACTATTTTTACTTTCTTTTAAAAAACTCTGCTGTTTTTTCAACTACAAATTTTATCTGTTCCTCGCTGAGCTCCGGATAAATCGGCAAAGCCAGCGATGTATTTGCTGCCTCTTCTGCGGCGGGAAAATCTTTCTTTTGATAACCTAAGCCGGAAAAACATTCCTGCAGATGAAACGGAACAGGATAATATATTTCAGTTCCGATTTTATTTTCTGCCAGGAATTTCCTTAATTCATCACGCTTCTCAACTCTGATTATATACTGATTATAAATATGATAATTCCTTAAACCGGAATTTTTATAAACAGCTTTCGGAAGCAGTACTTTATTTTTCTCATTAAATTTTATTTCACCCGTTCTTTCGGCAAGACCGGCATCAATAAATAAACTGGAATAAGATTCGGCATTCATTCTTCTTTTATTCGACCACGAATCGAGGTGAGGAAGCTTAACCCTGATTACCGCAGCCTGCAGCGCATCAAGACGGAAATTACCTCCGATGATTTTGTGATAATATTTCGGTTCAGCTCCATGCACTCTTAAAATCTTGATTTTTTCAGCAAGTTCATCATCATTTGTAGTAATTAATCCGCCGTCTCCGAAACATCCTAAATTTTTGCTGGGAAAAAATGAAAAACATCCTATGGTTCCTATCGTACCTGCACTTCTGCCATCCTTATACTGCGAACCAACAGCCTGGGCAGCATCTTCTACAACTTTAATATTATGTTTTGCTGCTATGCTCATTACTTCACTCATTTCGCAGCTTTGGCCGTAAAGGTGAACCGGGATGACGGCTTTTGTTTTCCTGGTTATTTTTTTTTCAATCTCTTCGGGATTTATATTGAAAGTAACCGGATCGATATCAGTAAAAACCGGGATTGCATTAAGGCGTGAGATAACTCCTGCAGAAGCGAAAAATGAATAAGTCGGGACTATAACTTCATCTCCCGGCTTTATATCAAGGGCCATTAATGCAAGAAGCAGCGCATCTGTACCGGAGGAAATTCCCGCGGCATATTTGCAGTCAAGATATCCGCACAATTCTTTTTCCATCTTCTCAACTTCAGGACCCAAGATAAAATATTGAGTTTCTGCAACTCTCAGCAAAGCTTCATCAAGTTCTTTCTTTAAGGACCGATATTGAGGTTTAAGGTCAAGTAAAGGAACGTGCATAAGTACTCCATTTATTAATAGCAAAATTAAGGATAATTGAGGGAAAAAGAAGGAGGAGTTGAATCTTTAGATATCCTGAAAATTAAAATCAGGCTCAATCTCTTTGAAATATTTTGAGTGCAGATCCTTTTCTGAAACAAGAGGAGTTTTTACTTGCCAGTCTATGCCCAGATCAGGATCATCAAACCTGATTGACCTTTCATGCTCTTTGCTGTAATAATTTGAACATTTGTAATAAAAAATTGCTTCATCGGAAAGAACTGAAAAGCCGTGTGCAAAACCGGCAGGTATCCAGATTTGAAAATGATTCTCATCCGAAAGCTCGTACGCAAAGTGTCTGCCGAAAGTAGGTGAATTAAACCTGATATCGACAGCAACATCGAGAACTCTGCCGTACATTACCTGGCAGAGTTTCGCCTGTGCCATTTCACCTACCTGGTAATGAAGCCCCCTTACGGTTCCTTTTTTAGATTTAGAAATATTATCCTGTACTAAACTTGTTTTCATTCCGCTTTTATTGAAAATATCTAATCTGTATGATTCTAGAAAATATCCTCTGTTGTCGGAGAATACTTTCGGTTTTATAAGAAGGACTCCATCTATTTCGGTTTTAATTATTTCCATAAATTTTAATTATTAA
>DAISZW010000202.1:0-5910 GCA_036824595.1 Ignavibacteriaceae bacterium | reverse complement strand
AATTGATTATTACATTCCAAAGAGCTCGTTTGTCTCATTAAAGATTTATGATTTTCTGGGGAATGAAATTAAAACTCTTGTTTCAGAAGAAAGAACAGCCGGGAGGTATTCGGCATTCTGGGATGGAACAAATAACCGGAATGAAAAAGTTGTTTCTTCTGTTTATTTCTACAGCTTGGAAGCAAACGGTGTCAGAGTAACCCGAAAAATGGTTTTATTAAAATAGAACCCGGAATCCAGACAGTTGCCTGTTCAATCCGATATTTTTAGCCGGGCTTCTTATAATCTATTTTGATAAATACTCTTTGTGTTTTTGCTTATATGCGATACAATTGGAAATTGCGTGAGTAACACTTAGTGAATTCATTGTTGTATGACAAAAATTAATAAGCTTTCGTTACACCAAATAAATAAATTCTTAAAGTTATTTATGGGTAATAAATGAAAACTAAATTTTCTGGTATAGGAAAATATTTCCTGCTATTCTTCCCGTTATTAATTTCCAGCTGTTGCGAATCCTTTATTATAAAGCACCAGCATTTATTTAATCCTTGGCAATTAATTTATTTTAATTCATCGACAGGCGAAGCACTTGATGGTAATCTTGATTCTCTTATAAGTGCAGTAAAAAGCGGAAAAGAAATAAGGATAGTCATGGAAAACGATAATACATATTTTTCCGCAGTTGCAGAATATTTATGGGTAAAGGATAATGTAGTTCATGCCCAGAATAATAACCAGGTAAGTTCAAAATTTAGCGATGATAAATTAATATTCCAGGATGATTCATACTATTGGATGTTCATAGTGAATACAAAGGGAGAGAGAGATATGATAAGATGGTCGGTTGGTGATCATGAATTAAGAGGTCGCAACAATGATAGGATATCGATAAAATGGTTTGTAAAAAGGTAACAAAAAATCCCTCTGAATAAATAAGGAGAAAAATACAAACGATAACAGCCGTAAAAATTTAATAGTCAACTTCTGTTTTAACTGGCGCTGCATTTAACGAATTGTTCATCTTCCCTTAATATTTATTTAACTTCATTTCTCTAATTTTACTAATCAGCAATTTGCTAAAGTCCGGATTAAAAAAAACTTTAGTAGAAGAGTTCACCCCGGAGAATTACAATTCTCACCGGTCATTCCCACGAAAGGTGGAATATGAAATTTGCTGTTATTCCCTCTTTTGCGGGAATGACTATTTGGGGTGAACTCAAAATATATAAGTCTTAGAACAATCCTTCAACCGAAAGATATCTTTCTCCCGTATCGTAGCAGAATGTAAGTATTCTGCTTGACTGCTGAATTTCGGGAAGCTTCTTTGAAACGGCTGCAAGCGCGGCTCCGGATGAAATTCCTACAAACAATCCTTCTTCTTTGGCAGCCCTTTGGGCAAATTCAAAAGCCTCTTCTTTTTTTACCTGAATTACCCCGTCAAGCAGGTTAGTTTCCAAAATTTTAGGAATAAATCCGGCACCTATTCCCTGAATTGGGTGCGGACCCGGCTGTCCGCCTGAAATTACCGGTGAAGCTTCCGGCTCAACTGCAAAAACCTTTAAATCTCTGAATTTGGGTTTTAAAACTTTTGCAACAGCGGTGATATGACCCCCTGTTCCAACGCCTGTAATTACATAATCTAAGCCTTCAGGAAAATCCTCCAGGATTTCTCTTGCGGTTGTTTTAATATGGATATCAACATTCGATGGGTTCTCAAACTGCTGCGGTATCCATACTTTCGGATTCCCCGCAGCAATTTCATTTGCTTTTGCAATTGCCCCTTTCATTCCAAGCTCGCGCGGAGTAAGTTCCAGCTTTGCTCCATAAGTTGTCATGATTCTCCGCCGTTCTACAGACATTGATTCCGGCATAACCAGAATTAATTCATATCCTTTAACGGCGGCTACCATCGCCAGGCCGATTCCCGTATTACCCGAAGTCGGCTCCACAATTATGCTGTCGCTTCCTAAAATTCCTTTTTTCTCTGCATCTTCAATCATTGAAAGCGCAATTCTATCTTTAATGCTTGCACCCGGATTTGCTCTTTCCAGCTTAATCCAGACTTCATGTTTATCGCCGAATAATCTATTGATCTTCAGGTGCGGCGTATTGCCGATGGTCTCAAGAATATTCCGTGCTTTCATATTGTCCCTTTCGAAAATTTATAATTAATTAAATTACGAAATCGATTGTGTTTTCAAACTCTTTGCTGCTTCTTACCTTTACTTCACTTTTATTGTATACAATTGAACCGGCAGGAATACTTTGAGTGATCCATGCATTTCCGCCGATTATGCTGTTCTTTCCGATAACGGTTTCTCCTCCCAAGATTACCGCCTGGGCATAAATTATTACATCGTCCTCAATTGTCGGATGTCGTTTTGTCTGTGAAAGACTTTTATCAACACTCAATGCTCCTAGTGTTACGCCCTGATAGAGTTTTACATTTTTTCCTATCAAAGTTGTTTCGCCTATAACAATTCCGGTTCCGTGATCTATAAAGAAGGGGGAGCCGATTGTTGCGCCTGGATGTATATCTATGCCGGTTTTTTCATGTGCATATTCGGTAAATATTCTCGGTATGATTGGAATATGAAGCAGGTGCAGCTCGTGTGCAATTCTGTAGATTACTATTGCCATGAAACCGGGATAGGCAAGTATTACTTCATCAATGCTTTCTGCAGCCGGATCGCCTGTAAAAATAGCTTCGGCATCGTCCCATAGCATTCTGTGTATCTCGGGAAGACTTTTAACAAATGATTCGGCCGCCTGGTCGATATATTTCGGCTTTACCCCGTTCAGAAGTTTGATTAATTGAATAAGATCGCGTTTTAAAAGCTGTATTTTCGACAGCACGTCTTCTTCATTGTAATAGACTTTCGTTGAAAAATGCGGAAATAAAAAATCTATAAGTCCGTTCAAATATTCTATCGCTTCGGTCTTCAGCGATAATGTGCATGAATGCGTCTGCCTTTTTGATAAAAGATCTTTTGCAAAATATTTAAATGAATTCATTTCAAAGTTTTCCATTTCAGTTCCAGATAAATCTAAAATTATTAATAAGGATAGAAATCTGCTATGCGGGTATGCAACAACAGCAGCAGGCGGTACAGGGAATAGATTGACCCTTAAACAAGGATGAAGTCTTTTTGGGACCGGATGAGGTAATATTTATATTCACGAATTTCAAAAAATAATTCCCGATTGAGTGTAAATCTATAAAATATCAAAAGAAGAATCAAAAGCAGGAAGAATCTAACCAGATGAAATCTGCTCTCCGAATCTTTTATAAATATCATGATCTTCCGGCAAAGCTCCCTCTAATTTTACAATTTCGCCGGCAAAATCGTTGGCAATTTTATTAATCTTTCCTATCTCCCAATCCAGCAAATATCCTATGCATAAAAATGCGGCATAAGCATCGCCGGCTCCCACTGTATCAACAATCTTCCCGGAAATTTTCTTTTTATAAGAATTAATCTCATTATTCTTTAACAGTACCGCACCATCTTCACCCAGTGTGATACAAAGAAGGTCAATGCTGTATTTTGATTTTATTTTTTCTGCGGATTTTTTTAAGTCGAATGATTCGTTCGTCAGCAGATCACTTAAAAGCTTAAGCTCATCTATGTTCATCTTTACAACATTAGAGGCGTATAACGATTTTTCAATTACTTCTTTTGAATAAAAATTCTGGCGGATATTGATGTCGCAGAAATATTTTATTTTTCTGTTGAACAAAGATTGGATTGACGCTCTGGAATTATTTTCTCTTTGGGCCAAAGTACCGAAATACAAACAAACCGTATAATTTTGAATTAATTCTTCTACATTCGCATCACATTCTATATAATCAAAAGAGGAATCGGAGGATATTTCCCAGCGTGGAAGTTTTGTTGATTCATCAAGGTTGGCTTTTGCGGTGCCAGTAGGATGTACATTATCTGTCTGGATATAACCGCCGGGAATATTCTTGCTTTGCATGAATTTTTTTATTTCCAGTCCGAGATCATCACTGCCGATCCTGCTAATAAAATTTCCGCTTCCGATAAGATTAATTATATGATAAATAAAATTGAACGGAGCCCCGCCTATGGTTTTTTTATCCTCGTATATATCGAACAAAATTTCACCGATGGAAGTAATTCTCAGCATCTATGATTTAATAACTTCATCAGTTGATTCTGTTAATAACCATTATTGTCAGGTCATCTATTTTATTTGTTCCCGATAAAAACGATTTGACGTCGCTTAAAAAAGTATTAACAAATTCGCCCGAAGACTTTCCGTAAAGTTCAGCGGCTAATTTTGTAATCCGCTCGGTGCCGTATTCAATTTCTTCCTTACGGGATTCGGACAAACCATCGGTGTAAAGAAAAATAGTTTCTCCTTTATTCAGATGATATTTGCATACCGAATATTCCTGGTCAGCAAATAAACCCAGAGGCAGACCGGTTGACGGTATTTCCGCTATAGTATCTTTTCTTATTAAAACCGGGAGACAATGCCCGGCGTTGCATATTTCAACCTCCCCGTTTGAATGGGCCTTACCGCATATTAAAGTTGTAAAGTGAGTCGATAGAGTTGATTCACAAAGAAGCTTATTTACTTTAGAGACAAGCTCATTTAAAGGGAGATTAAACTCAATAAGGCTATGAAACATTGCATGCATATGCGTCATAAGCATTGATGCTGCTACACCTTTGCCCGAAACATCACCTAGAATAAAGTAAAAGTTATCAGCAGCTTTGCCGTTGGTGCTTAAAAGGTCGCAGTAATCTCCGCTTACGAGTCCTGCCGGCTCGTAATGATAATAAATGTGCCAGTCGTTGTAGGAAAAATCATTCCGGGGGAGCAGCATTGACTGAAGTCTTGATGCAAGCGACAGATCTTCCTCCAGGACCTTCTGCTGCATCCTGTTTAAATCGCCCAGGCAGACTCTTATTAAAGGATCGACCCTTAGGCGGTCTTCTTCGATCGGGTCATGGCAGACTTCGCACAATCCGTATGTTCCTTCATCCATCCTCTCCAATGCTGAATCTACTTCTTTTAAAAGATGAACAAGGTGATCGGTTTTCCCCATTTCATCTATGGCGCTTCTTAATCTTTTCTGCCTGTCTAACAATTGGGGTCTAAGTTCGACAGTCGGGATCATAGTAACCTCTTCTTGTTGATATTAAATTAAAATACTTTTAAAAATGTTCTCCGGCTAACGAATATTTAACAACCATCTTTTTTCGATAAAAATAAGAGTCTGCCTGACCATTTTTTTACTGTTAAATTAAAATTTTTACAACCTATTTTCGTGTATATTCAATTTCCATCATTTTAATTTCTGTTCCTTTCGAGAGATCATACATTTCCCAAATATGTTTATTCTGATCGATAATTTTTACTATTTCTTTGTATTTCGTGTCTCTTCCAGTAGCAGGATCGACCATTGAACCTTCAAAAGTAATAGACTGCGTAGGTTCATCATATTTCCCTGAACTGAACATAATGCCGGTTCCCATATTATCTATCCATGTACTTACAAATTCTTTTTTCACATTATCATATCCCTGAATCATCATTCCTTCGAAGGGTTGTCCCATCATTACTGCGGAATGCGTAGATTTTAAATATCTGCCGCCCATTATCATTTCATATACTGTTGTTCCCTCGGAAACCATTGGTTCAGCGGAAGGATCCATCCACATTTTTGTGATTGTTTTCCATTCACCAACTGTTTTTGCCATCATTTCGTGATATTTTCCCGGGGTCATGTATTCCATCCAGGCTTTCTGCTGCGGATCCATTTCCTGGCTGATTATAGAAGAACTGCATAAAACAAAAGTTAAAATAAAAAAAACAGGAACTCTCGTATATTTCATTTTATACTCCTAAATAAAGTTGCAGAATATGTTT
>DAISZW010000201.1:0-5937 GCA_036824595.1 Ignavibacteriaceae bacterium | reverse complement strand
AATTATTTTTTAATCAGTTCTAATTCCTTTGCGATCTTTTGAGCCAATTCTTCTAAAGAAATTCCAACAACTTTAACTTTGGTTGATTTTAGGAGAACAGAAGGATTATCCCCCTCGCCTTTTACATATTTAAATAACGAAAAACCTAGGCGGTTGCGGTCATTTGAAACAGGGATAAATTGGCTGAAACTATCAACAATGTTATACACTTTTTTTTCAAGCGAATCCTCCGGGAAATGCTTGGTTACAGGCGGAGGTAATGTAGTCATCATTTCACCATTTATTTTTAATTTTACTTTCCTAAAATAAAGTTGCCGGTTTTTAAGTGCAATTCATATTTTGTTGTCCATACAATAGAACCGCATCTGCAAATTGAGTAATTTTCCGTCTAACTTTTAATAATATAGTGTAAGTGTTGGATTTATCTGAAGTAAAAAAATTACTGATTATCCGGTTAAGTTCACTCGGGGATATCCTTCTGGCAACCCCTGTTATCCGGGCTTTAAAAAATAAATATCCTGAAATGCAGATCGATTTCCTCTGCAAGAAGGGTTATAAAGATGTTTTGATAAACAATCCTTACCTTACCAATGTTTTTACCTTCGAAAAAAAAGGTGAAAAAAGGGAAGCGCTTGTTGCAAGATTAGTAATGGAAGAATACAATCTCCTAGCCGACCTGCAGAATAATTTTCGTTCCCGCAGGATAAATTTAAAGCTGCCCAGCGATAAAATAAGATTCAAGAAAAAATCTTTGTTAAAGTTCCTGCTGGTAAAATTTAAAATAAACCTGCTGAAAAAAGCTCCCCAAATACCTTTAAGGTATGCAGGAATATTTAAAAATCTATTGCTTGATGATAGAGGTCTTGATCTTATCAGTAACAATAAATCTCTGCTGGATTCATCGACTAAGTATATCGGGATTGCACCCGGCTCCAGGCATTTTACAAAAATGTGGCCGAAAGAGTACTACATTGAACTGTGCAGATTATTAAATTCCGCCGGCTTTAAAATAATTGTTTTCGGAGGCAGAAATGATATTGATAGCTGTTACGAAATTTCATCTAAAGTTGATGAATCTTTAAACCTCTGCAACAGCAATAATATTTTGCAGACAGTTGCCGATATGAAGAAATGCCAGGCCGTAGTTTGCAACGACTCAGGGCTTATGCACGCAGCCTGTGCAGCTGGCGTGCCTGTCCTTGCTTTTTTCGGATCTACAGTAAAAGAGTTTGGTTTTTTCCCTTATAATAACCAAAATAAAGTATTAGAAAACCATGGTCTGTCGTGCCGCCCTTGTACACATATCGGAAGGGAAAGCTGCCCGCGTGTACATTTTAAATGCATGCTGGGGTTAACACCTCAATTAGCCTTTCAACAACTTTACCACCTCTTAAATTTTTAAATGAAAAAGATCTGGTTTATTCTTTATAATATTATAGTTATTCCGGTTTTGTTTTTATCGGTACATATTGCCGGATTTTTTAATCAAAAATTTAAGATGGCAATCCATGGAAGAAAAAGAATTTTTGAAGAGCTGATCCTGAATGCCCTGTCGCTGGATAAAACTAAAAGACTGCTTTGGTTTCACTCATCCTCCCTGGGAGAGTTTGAACAAGCCAAACCGATTATTGAAGAATTAAAAAAAGATAATAACATAAATATCCTCATTACATTTTTTTCACCGTCGGGTTATGAAAATTCAAAAAAGTATCCGTATGCCGATCTGGTTTCATACCTCCCGTTCGATTCATGGTCTATGGCAAATAGATTTATACAAATTGTGCGCCCTGATCTTGCCGTAATGATGCGTTATGATATCTGGCCCAATCATATCTGGGCTATGAAAAAATTCGGGATCCCTTGTTACCTTGTTGATGCCACAATGAAAAAGAATTCACCCAGGAAGCTGCCTTTAATTAAAAATTTTCACAAGCATCTTTTTAAGGATATTTCGAGAATCTTAACCGTTACACAGTCTGATATCGCCGGCTTTAAAGAATTCGGGTGCAGCGATGAACAATTAAAGGCCGTTGGAGATACCAGGTTTGACAGGGTGCACAGCAGAAGTCTTCAGGCAAAAGCAAGAAATCTTGTAAAAGAAAATGTTTTCAAAAACAAAAAAATATTTGTTGCAGGAAGCACCTGGCATTTGGATGAGGAAATAATTATTCCGGTGTTTCTTAAATTAGCAAAGCACGATAAGGACATAATACTTGTAATTGCCCCGCACGAGCCCACCGTAACTAACCTTGAAAGACTCGAAAACGAATTCCGGAATTCGATCAAGTCTATACGTTTTTCTTATATGAATCAGTACCAGGATGAAAGAATTATAATCATTGATTCTATCGGGATACTTTTAACGCTTTATATTTATGCGAATGTAGCTTTTATCGGGGGGGGGTTTAAACAGAACATACATAATGTATTGGAAGCTGCAGTTTACGGGATACCGGTTCTGTTCGGGCCGAGAATTGAAAACTCACAGGAAGCACAGGAACTTATTCGGCTTGGAGGGGGAATGCTTGTTAAAAACAAACAGGAAACTTACAGAAGCCTCAGAATACTTTTCAGCAACAGCGAATTGAGAAATTCAAAAGGAAAAATCTGCTATAATTATGTACAGGAGAATCTTGGCGCTACAGAAAAAATTATTACTGAGATTTATAAAGTGCTTAAATAGAGTATATGCAGAAAACTATAAATGAACCTGCCTTATTATTTCAGCGTACTTAAATATCTTTCCTTTATTATATTCAAGTGATGCTCCTGATGTCCCGCAATAATAAAAAGCAATGCAAGAACCGTAACTCTTTTGTTATTCACTATCCCGTGCCGTGCAATCATTTCTTCATCAAAACTTTTTACCAGAGGAATATCAGCATCCCTTACTGCTTTTAGTTCATCAACAAGTTCGGAATATTTTCTTATATTAAATTTTCCTGTTACAGCATAATCTTTCTCCTCAAAACCGGGAAGCGGCTGCTGTTCTTTTCTGGCAAGACATAAAGCACGGTAAGCCATTATTCTTTCGGTATCGGTTATGTGACCGACTACCTGCTTGATTGTCCATTTTCCTTCTGCATATGAATGAAAAGATTCCTCTTCCGTAATCGATCTTAAAAATTTATCTGTAATATCCCTCTGATCCTCAATAAATTTAACAACATTGTCATCTTTAACTAAATTTATATAGCCGTCAAAAAAAATATCATAATCTGATTTAGCAGGTCTGTTCATATTAAGTTTCCTAATTATTTTTAATTAATGTATTCGGCATTTTAAAAATTTTCTTACTCCCAAATTTTCACTTCGTAAATGCCATTAGAAGTTGCAACTCCTCTAAACATCCCGATAGTATTAAATTCAGCCGTAAAGTTTCCGTCTTTATCAACCGCAATTATTCCTCCGTCTCCCGGTTTTAGTCTTTTATAAATCATTTCATCTGCGGCTTGTTTCAACGAATAATTTTTATATTCCATCAATGCAGAGATATTGAATGCAATAGTATTCTTTATAAATAACTCACCCGTACCTGTCCCGGACACGGCGCATGTTTTATTATTTGCGTATGTACCGGCGTTAATTAATGGTGAGTCTCCAATTCTTCCAGGCATTTTATTGCTTAATCCTCCGGTTGATGTTGCTGCCGCAAGATTTCCGTGTTTATCCAAAGCTACACAGCCGACTGTTCCCGATTTTTCTTTAAGCTTCATGAATTGTTCAAGTCTTTCAGGCGTGTTAAAGTAGCTGTTAGGCACAATTTCAACATTCATCTTTTTTGCAAATTCATCGGCACCCTCTCCGCCTAAAAGAACATGAGGAGTATTTTCCATTACTAGTCTGGCAAGAGAAACCGGGTTCTTTACTGTTTTTACAAGTGTTACTGCTCCGCTTGAAAGATCCTTACCGTTCATAATTGATGCATCGAGTTCGTGAATCCCCTCGGAATTGAAAACAGCTCCTTTGCCTGCATTGAAGTTTGGATTATCCTCCAGGTATCTGACTACTTTCTCGACCGCATCCAGACTGTTTCCGCCTTTTTCAAGAATTTCTTTCCCGATGGTTAAAGCTTCCGTAAGGGATTCTATATATTCTTTCTTCACTTCTTCCGGAAGATTTTTATTTATATTCCCGGCGCCCCCATGGAGCATTATGGTATATTTGGAAACAGACCGGTTTTCCTCAGGTTCAGAATAATATATACTGGAAAGTAATAAAACTGCTGCTGTTAGGAGTATTAATCGAAATAAAATTTTCATTCTTAACTCCATTTAAAGTAAGAATCATTTTTTATTTAATATATCTTTTAGTCTGTCAATGAATGCAAGCTGAGCTGAATTAATTTTTACTCTGGCATCTTCCTCCGAAAAAAATTCTCCTTTGTCAACTTCAGGAAATTCATGGAATTTTCCCGATTTCGGCGGCCACTCCATTTTGAAAGTATTGCATTCTATTTCTACGTTGTTATCATTTTCACATTTAAACGCCCAAGCATGAACTGTTTTCCCGTTTTTTTGAACAACCGTACCCAAAGGCAGAAACTCTCCGTCCGGCTTTATGCCAGTTTCCTCTATAAATTCTCTTTTAGCGGCTTTTAACAATTCTTCATTATTTTCAGTTAAGCCTTTAGGAATACCCCAATAACCAATATCCTTATTTGTAAAGAATGGACCGCCGGGGTGCACAAGAAAGAATTTCAGCTTGCCGTTTTTAAACGAATACATTAATAATCCGGCACTTATGTTTGAAGACATAGCTAATCCTTAAATTTCAGTCCTATATTATAAAAACATCTATCTCAAAAACAAAAAAATATTTAATTTAACCGGCAGGTTATCAGGAAAATAAATATGCTGTTTTCAATTTTAATTGTTTTTCAAAATATATTCTCTGTTTCGCAGCAATATACAGCAGAAACAGATTCATCGGAAATAAAAATATATTTAGTAAAACAGCGCTGGCATACCGGGATCGTTATTGAAACTGCAAAAATTGATGCTGCAGTCTGGAAGGAGGTAAAACATTTTAAGGAATTTAAATATGTAGATGTTGGATGGGGAGATGAAGCTTTTTATCAGCATCCCGGTTTCGATTTGGAGCTTGCGGTAAAAGCTCTTTTTTATCCCACTCCGAGTACTTTGCGCATCGAAGGTTTTAATATGCCTATCGAGCAGTATGCGGAAATTTCCGATATAGCTCTTGAACTGAAAATATTATCGGTACAATTGAAAAAAATTGTCCAATACATAAGTAATACTTATTGGAGAAATGCAGAAAGGAATGTAACTCTCCAGGTCGAAAGATACAGCGGCAGCATCAAATTTTATAAAGCAAACAATAATTACCACATTTTTAATACATGCAATTCATGGATTGCTAAAGCATTAAATGAAGCTGGTTTCGGAATACCTGATGATCCTATTTTTGCGGAAGAATTATTTAAACAAGCACAGCATTTCGGAAAATTACTCAAAGCTGAATAAATCCGGATAATTATACTTTTATAATTAGGCTTAATATAAATTGAAAAGACTTAACCATCTTTATAACTAAATGTATTCCTTATCATATTTAAACTATCCATGAATGATAACCTAACTTTTTTCAGGATGGTTTTTTTATTATTTTCTCTGTGAAATTACTTTTCCCTACTGCTTTTAGGTATTCTAAAGTTAAAATTAGTAGTGTTAATAAAGTGGAATTAACGAAACAGAAAACAAATTTTTTATCCTTCAGTCCTGCCCTGACGGAATTTTTTACTACTGTTGCAGAATTATCGCTGTTTTCCTTAAGATTTTTTAAAGAAGTCTTTGTCCCTCCGTATGAATTTGGTGAAGTGAAAAAACATATGGATGAACTCGGCATTAAGACAATGCCGATAGTAACAGTTACAGGTTTTATTATTGGATTGGTTTTAGCGATGCAAAGCCAGCC
>DAISZW010000051.1:15117-19477 GCA_036824595.1 Ignavibacteriaceae bacterium | reverse complement strand
ACCGTTAAAGAACTCAAACAGCCACCAGACCGGGATGGAAATAATAAATAGAAGACTGTAAATAAAAACATTCCTTTTTATCATCGAAGTACCTTTTCTCAGGAATACTAAGCCGTCTATTGTTAAGCAGTAGCCCAGCCAAAGAGGAAAAAATCCCCAATGGGTCCTTAAACCAATCAGCAACCAGTTTAAAATCCAGAAAACAGTTATTAATAAAATTCCGAACCATCCGTAAGCCGGGAATCTGCGTAGCTTATTTGTCTTTTGATCATCCATGAATTACTATTTTATGTCAAAAAAAAGCCAATTACTCGCATAAAGTAATCGGCATTAAAATTAAATAATTTTGTTTTTGGTTAGCGGTTTAAGATCATTTTTTTTGCCAGCTTTATGTCCGGTCCCTCCAAAGAATAAATATAAACTCCCGACGGTAAACTTACATTTGAATCATTGAACCCGTTCCAGGTAAATTCATACCTGCCCGCTCCGAGAATACCGCTATACAAAAATTTAACTCTTTCACCTAAGACATTGTAAATTATCAAATTAATAGTTTCATTTCGAGGTAAATCGAACGTTATTATAGTCGAGGGATTGAATGGATTAGGATAATTCTGATAGAGCTGAAATTCTGAAGGTGTTTGTGACAGATTGATTTTATCTACAAAGTCTTTGGATCCGATTAATAATTGGAGATCATGATTGGTGTGAAGAGGAATAAGTTCAATTTTATTCTGGAGTTTAAGATCATAATTCCTCTTTAACCTTAAATCAAAAAGATGAATTTCATTACTGCCGAAATTTTCTAAACCTTCAATCTGAATTGAAGAAGATTTTCCGGATAAATTCTTAACCTTGAGATTGTAGATCTGTCCCTCCCCTATTTCACTTCTGCTGTCAACCATTAAATATTTATATGAAGGAAGAAGCTCATTGAATAAACTTACACTCATTTCCTCAAAATTAGATGGAGGAGCAAATATGTCGTATTTATCATATTCTTTTTTGGAATCAGGATTGATTGAAAGGAATGCTGCAGATCTTTTCTTATTCTCAACAACTAGAGAGATTTCAAGATCGCCGTAATTAATCCCGCCTCCTTCAGTAATCTTAATTTTTCCTAAAGCGCCTCCAGGATTATAGGGAATAAGAATGTTTCCGCGGTTATCTGCATTGAAAAAATAATATCCTTTATAAGTCTCCATATTGTTAGGTTGAGAATAAGCAACTCCTTCGAACGAATGAATTGGCTGGTTTATTCCATTTAGGTTTTGAACATCAACCCAATTAACACTTCTTTCAAACGGGTTGGAAATAATATTCCATCCGGGATTAAGATTCATTTGGAAAGCATTTCCTGCTATAGGTACCGAGTTTACCTCCTGCGGAGGTATAGTAATCGGATTTCTGTTCAAAGCCCAAAAACCTTTACCAGGCCTGAAATTAAAAGTTGCTTGGCCGTTAAATTCTAATAAATTAGCCGGCTCAGAACCGTCATCATAAAAGACATTCCAATCCTTTTTATGTTCACCGTTCATTAATGGACCAATTTGCATATTAACATCTCCCGGCAGTCCGATCATCCTATAACTGGTTTGCTGTGTCGGGTCTCCGAAGGTAAAACTTTTATTTAAATTGATATTGGCCGGATAATTAGATCCGGTTATATACACCAAATCCAATGAGATTGCTCCCCCATTCAGAGTATTATCTTCAACATACTCTCTAAATCCAAAAAATACATTAGAGCCTGCTGTAATTACCTCTCCTATAGTGATGTACCATAATCCCCAATTAGTATCAGAAACCGTAGTTTTTCCGGGCAATTCGATTTCAATAGTTAAATCATAACCAACATGACCTATAAAATTAAAATTAGTGCCGTCTGTTGAATAATAGATATAAACCGTATCGGCAAAATTAACCTGATTTCTAAGCCAGAAATAAAGAGTGTCTTCAGGCCGAATGTTCTGAATCAGCGGACTAATTAACCATTGGTCATTAAAACCATCACCTTGTTCCCATGTGCAATATGCAGCGGCATTTCCTCCTCCCGGCGGAGTGGATATAGTTCTGTCTCCAAACCCCCCCGGTAAAATAGTTCCGACGGTTTGCCTGCTCCATCCGCTTCCCCCATTTGTTACATCGACCCACCCTGCTGGAGGAAATACGGTACTTTCAAAAGATTCATTTAATACTGAAGCCGAGATTTTAAATTCTTTGCTTAAAGCAACCGGAAGTTTTTGGGTGATTTTTTCCTTCACTATTTCTACTTCCCGGGCTGTCTGAGGGTAAATAAATGAGAGAGTTATTAGAAGATTTAAAAAAAGCGGTATAATTTTTTTCATAAAATTAATTTAGTGTTATTATTTTCAATGTTAATGTTCTTTATTAAAATTTCTTTCTTCTTACCCTTTCTCATACTCCCGCCTTTGGCGAGATTCGCCTAGACGACTTTCTCTTAATCTTTTTTAATAAACACAAATTGTCCGCCCTCATCATCCGTATCGCGGATAACCTGGAGCATCGGTGTCTGCTCTGAATTATTTGTTACGGCTATCCGGAATTCATTAAACAATTGATTTGCGTCCAAATACTTCAGTTTGTTTTCCTTTAGAGCCTTGATTAAATAATAAGTAAAGATAGAATGATCATCTTTTCCCCGGTCCATAACCTCCTCTATACCGCCTGAAGTTAATGCAACCCTTGATAATTTCCTGTAAACTTCTTTATAGTATCTTTCCATATTATTCGGATCAAACGGAATGCTTTCTGTTCTAGTTCCCCTGAAGATGTCTCCGCCGAAACATGCATCGGTTATTAAAAGTGTATGTTTCGATGGGATTCCTCCTATAAATGTCTTTACGTCGTTGTTTGAAATATAATCGGCTATTGAATTTTCGGTTGCATCTATCGGAACCCAGTAACCTTTGTTCAAAGTCTTATTAAATTGCCCGTGTCCGGCATAAAAAATAAGGAGATTATCATCTTTAGTAACATTTCTTGAAAGCCATTCAAATTTTTGTATAATATTTCTCCTGGTTGCTTCTTTGTCAAGGATTGTATAAACAGTATCAAAATGGTAATTTCCCTTGAGCACTTCGGCAACTCCTTCTGCATCGTTAACGGCGTTTTCAAGTTCAGGCCAGTAGCCTTCATAAGAATTTATCCCGATAACCAATCCGATATACCTGCCGGTAGTAATTATATCTTCAAGTTTTCTTGTTACAAAAAAAGTTTCTATTGAGTTGTTTAAATTGCCGTCAATCGCTTCTACTACGATTTTATTGTCACCCATCTGCAAAAACATATCGATGGAGAATTCACCGTTTTCTTTAAGCTCCGCTTCTTGTTTATTAACCGTAACTTTCATTACACCGTTCGGGTCGACAGCTTTCCCTCTTAGTTTTGTAACTTCCGATTTTCTGATAACTTTTATTCCTCTTGTAAAGGAAGGTTCAAGTATCGTTATCTCGGGTCCGAGTTTATCTTTTTCTCTAACAATTTTAAAACGCAATTCAGAGCTCAGATTATTTATATTTAATGCTTTAATCACAACTTCATTTGCTCCGCTTTTAAGCTTTATTTCATCTGAGAACGCGCTACCCTGTATAAGTTCTTTCCGAAGGCCATTAATTGTAAATTCTTTAATCTCCGCCTGATCAATTACGCTCCCATTAATTTTTATGCTGGATTGGTTCCATTTTATTTCGTTGCCGGATGTCAGCAGCGGTTCAATCAGCACAATCTTAGGAGGCAGTTTTTCTTCAACCGGTTTAGTTACTACTTTTTTCTTCAGCAGACTTCCGGTTTTGGTTTTGCCTGATACCTGGGAATATCCCGAATTGGTGATAAAGCATAACAGACAAAGAAATATTATATATTTCATTATTGATTCTCCTTCCTAAGGTGTAGGTCTTGCAGGAGGATTTGGAAAAGCAGTAGTTGCCGGCGGTTCATCGCCGTCATCAGATTTATTTAAAAGAAAGAATGCAGCTACTCCGCCCCCAACTACAGCCGTACCGGCATAAACCCACCACGGTATTCCTCCGCCTTCTTCTATCTTTTCCGCAGTAACATCAAAATAAAAATCCTCTCCCTCCAGCTTAGATTCTTCTTCACTGTTTAAATGCCAGATAATTGTCCGTTTTCCGCCGGCGAACTTTCCTTTCCCCGCATCCCCGATCATTACCGATGGGATAAGTTCGAAAGAAGGATCGCTTGTCCTTTTAAGCTTTACATCAACCTGGTATTCCGAGGATGGGTCTCCTTTTAACTCATAGTATATAAAAATTTTCCCTTCAGATGCTTCAAAAGAAGCATCAATTTTTTCCTGGGAATAAGAAATATTATAAAGCAG
>DAISZW010000051.1:0-15017 GCA_036824595.1 Ignavibacteriaceae bacterium | reverse complement strand
AAGCGATAGCTTCGTTTAATATTATATACTATGCTAAATGTTCAAAACGATCGAAGCTCCGCTTCGATCTACATTTAAATATGTTTTATTTCAACTAAAACAGGTACAATTGATTTGTTCCTGCTTACCGCTTTAAAATTAATTCTTCCTTTATAATCAAACTGTATATCGCTTATATCAACCATATCATTTTTTAAAACAGATTTTATTTTCTGCCATATACTTCCGTTTCCCGATTTAATAACCGTAATAACGCTGTCAATATTTATTGCTTTGCTGGAATAAAGAAAACAATAGTAAGATTTCCCTGTAGTTTCATCCAGAATGTTATAGCTTTCTTCATCAGGTATTGCGACATCGTTCTGCCTGTACGGTAGGTATGCAACCATTTTATCGCTGAAGGGGAAAATTTTATAGAGATCGTTGGTAAGATCGGAACTAAATGCATAGACATATGCGGGCTCGTTATTCGAAATTACAAGCTCGAACAATGTCCCGGATGAATATGGTTTATCCATCGTAAAATATTCGCCGTTAAAGGAAGCTTTCATTTCTTCGCCGGTACTTGTTTTAAATAAAAGCGAACCGGAAAGATCAGGCTTATCAAAACTCTTTTTCCTGATATCAATAACCTCAAATGCATACTTGCAGAAGAAATTGAAATCGGAGTATCTAATCCATGAAAAACCTTTTTTCCCCCAGTTTATGCCCCAGCTGTTCATGATCTCAAAAGCTCCGCCGAATTTCTCATCATCGTATCCCACAACAGTTATTGCATGGCCTCTTGACCAATTCTGGTATTCACTGCTGTCAGGGATCCATACTTCTTTTGCACGGAAAAAAGACACAGGGATATCAATTGCAATTACAACAGGCTTCCCTTCCGCCAGACTTTTTCTTACATATTTTTCTTTATTCTTTGTAGAGCTGACAACAATATCACGATATTCAAGAATTCTATAAGCTTGGGCTTTTACTTTATCCAGTGATGTTACCTTCCTATCGCAGCTGTACTCAAATTCATTCAGCTTTACTCCCCCCTGATCTCTTAAAACATCAAGCGCCTGAGTTAAAGAAGTCCCTCCTTTACAGTCTTTTCCTTTATTTATCTGGTTATAAATAAAAGAAGGAGAGAACGCATTACTGTCGGCTTTAGAAACGTCCCAAAGATTTTTCAAAGCTTCTAAGATTGTGCGTGCAGAATATGCCGTAGACCAGCCCGCACATGTGCCGTAAGGCCCCTGATATCCCGGAGTGGGAGCATACTGTTTAAGGGAGACTGCACCGGGGAGATTATCATAATTTCCTCTCATTAAAGTTGCAGCAATTGGGCGGTCTTTATAAAGAGAATCCTCAAGCAGCAGCCCTGTTTCGTACTCCTGGCTGCAAATAACGGAAGATATAAGAATGATAATTAGTAAAGTTTTACTAATCATTAATTATTTTATAAACCTGGTTAAAAAGGAAAGTGTAAAAATTTAAATACTTTAAAGCCTGCGTTTAGTCGGTAATTATTTTTTAAGCAAAGCTGAAATTTATCCGGAAAAGAAGTGCTGTGAAGTTATGTAAGTTTTGGGCATAAATCAACAGAGAGGTTTGAATATGTATTGAATTAAAATCAATACAGCGCAGTTTCAGTCGGAAAACAGCAGTTTGCTAAAAGCCGATAATGTTGTATATTTCAATCAAATTTTCCCCATTTTATATAAATATCCAAAAAGGTGATAAAATGATTAGACTGATTCTTCTGGTCAGTTTTGTCTTTTTCTCCTATGCTGCATCATATTCAAAGGACATTTCAGGGGATGTTTCCGATTCGGTTAAAGCAAAAATTGCTATCCTTCATAAAGCAGGCGATAATTATTCAAGCCTAAGAAGCAATGATAGATTAAGGGCCGGCGAAATGCTGAGAATCTTTGTCCAGCCTATTAATAAAAGCTTTATTTATGTTGTGCATGCCGATATTAAAGAAGCTACACTTCTATACCAGAATGATAATCCCGTAATAAATGAGATTCTGCTGCTCCCTTCTGCAAACGATTATTATATTTTCGATGATTCAAGTCCGGAGGAAAGAATAATTATTTTCTGCTCTGCGAAAAGATCAGATGAAATCGAAAAGCTGTTCCTGAATAAAGAGTGCATCAGCAGGAAAGAATGGAATAAATTTGAGAAAAACATCTTTAAGGAACATAAAAAATATTTAAATGATAAGACCGATAAACCTTTCCCGATAGCAGGAAATGTCAGCGCTATTAATGATGAATTTCTGGACCAGGTGCAAACTTTTGTGGGAAAAAATATTGTAATCAGGAAATATGAGTTTGAAATTAAAAAGTAAAAAAGTAATTATCCGGACTCTGCTTCTTTCCTTTATACTCTCTTTTACAGTTTCAATATGCATACTGCTGTTTAATATCCCATGGAATGCTTTGGATTACAGTGCCGTAGATTCACTTTATAAGATTAGTATTCAGAACAATAAGGGACCAAAAGCAAGTGGACAATTAATCTATCTGAATATAGATAACCAGGCATATAAAAAATTTAAAACAAATTATCTTAACCGGGGATCAATCTCTAAAGTCAATGACCTTTTATCAAAACTTAATCCGCAGTCAGTCTTTTATGATATTATATTTTCCAGGCCGAGCAATAAAAAAGATGATGAAGCATTTTCCGGATCAATTGAACAGCTTGGGAATGTTTATCTTCCGGCCGGATTTAAATTATCAGAGCATAAGGCTTTGTTCAGATGGGAAAGCGGAGTTTTTTTTGACAAACTATTTTTTAATTACATCCGGAAAATTTCGGAAAAAGGGAAAGGCTCACCCCTATATGCCGAATGGGCGGTCCCGCAAATGGACAGCTTTGCAAATAAAGCCGTCAACAGCGGACATATATCAATTATTCCTGACCCCGACGGAGTATTGAGGCATTTTCCATTAATAATTAAAATTGACTCATTATTCTTCCCTTCCGTTGCGCTCTCAATGTTTTTGGATTATAACGGAATTCCTTTCGAAAGGATTTCGGTTAATTGGGGAGAATCTTTAGTTGTACCGGCACTGCCGGGAGGCTTTTTAGAGAATGATTTAATTATTCCAATCGATGAAAGCGGAAAAATTTTTGTGCCTTACTACTCATTCTGGGGAGACCAGAAAACCAAACATTTGGGAATGGATAATTTTCTCGAATATTCCTCACAGCCGGAGTACTATGACGATTTGCTCGAATTTTTTGAGGGAAACTTTGTCCTTGTAAGCGATGTTTCCGTGGGAAGCTCCGATTTAGGGCAGACAACAATTGAAGAAAATGTTCCATTAATTACAGTTCACGGTGCGCTGCTGAATGCACTTTTAACCGGCAGCTTTTATAAAAAATGGGATGTATTTTCCGCAGCATTATTAATTTTTCCTTTCGGTTTAATAATCGGGTTGTCAACAATTACAAGGTCTTCAATTCCGCTTTATCTCATCGGAATTTTGTTCGTTGCCGGTTTTGCAGCTTTCAGCTATTATGAAATCATTAACTTCAGTCTTTTTCCTGTTGTAACTGCTTCCGGTGCACTGTTTTTAGTTTTCCTCGGAACAATAATTATTCAGCAGATTATTGTTACCAAAGATCAGGCATTCATCAAAAATGCATTCTCAAAATATGTCCCTCAGAAAGTAGTTGACCAGCTTTTAGAAAATCCGTCACTGCTTAAATTGGGAGGAGAAGAGAGAGTTCTTTCAATTTTATTTGCGGACATTGCAAACTTCACGTCAATATCGGAATCAATGCAGTCAACCGAATTAGTTTCTCTGCTTAATGAATATTTAACAAACATGACAGATATTATTTTAGCGGAGGGAGGTACAATCGATAAATATATAGGCGATGCAATTCTTGCAGAGTTCGGAGTGCCGATAAAAATGGAGAATCATGCCGCTGCCGCCGTAACAACGGCACTCCTTATGCAGAAAAGAGCCAAAGAATCGTATCAAAACAGAGAGGCAAAAAATCTCCCCCAGTTGAAATGCAGAATCGGTGTAAATTCAGGCGAGGTAACTGTCGGCAATATGGGTTCAAACCAGGTTTTTGATTATACCGTAATCGGGGATGCCGTTAATCTCGCTTCAAGGCTCGAAAGCATCAACAAAAGGTATCATACACAAATATTAATTTCGGAATTTACTTTTAAAGAACTCCAGCAAGACGCTTTCCGGACCCGTTTAGTTGATATAATTAAAGTTAAAGGAAAATCTTTAGCGGTGAAGATCTACGAGGTTATCGGGTTTGCAGCCGATCCTATTAACAATG
The DNA here is from genome assembly GCA_036824595.1 of Ignavibacteriaceae bacterium. Classification (GTDB taxonomy): domain Bacteria; phylum Bacteroidota; class Ignavibacteria; order Ignavibacteriales; family Ignavibacteriaceae; genus DATKLQ01. The sequence goes on along the minus strand of DAISZW010000051.1, from coordinate 10,712 downwards.
AAGAAATTAAATACTTAGATGCTTATGAAAGAGGCTTCAGTTTGTATCTCAAAAAAGATTTTTATTCGGCGCTCCCCTTATTTAAAGAAGCGCTGCAATTTAAGCCTGATGATGAACCTTCAAAATTAATGATAGAAAGAATAAAAGATCTGGATGATAAAAATTTAGAAGGTGAATGGGACGGCTCGGTTACTATGCTGGAAAAATAGAAAAGAATACTTTAAAGAAATTTTTATCGGCTAATTTTTCTAATTCATTTTTATAAAAGAATTAAGGAGGAGCTTTCAATGGCAGCAGAAAAAAAAATTGATATTCTGTTTGAAATACTTTCCAATGAACAAAATATACTTCAGCGCTCAGACCAGAAAGCATTTACTTTACTTTCAATACTTGGGGCATTCTCTATTTTCTTTGTAGTACATTATACTAAAATTCCTCCTACGCCGTTAACCTTCTCAACGATTTTTCTTTATTTCTTTTTTGTGCTTTTAACCATTATTAATCTTATGCTTGTAGTTTTCCCAAGGATTAATGAACACAGGAAGAAAACGGCAGAAAAAAAAGAAATTGCACCCATTTTTTTCGGAGGTATTGTTCAATATAAATCGCCTGACGAATATATTGAAAAGCTGAATGTATTAATGGAAAACCAGGATGATACTTACAATACATTTGCAAAAAGTGTTTATTCAATAGGAAAGATAAATTCTTATAAACACAAACACTTAAGCTATGGTATCCTTTGTTTTGTAATCTCACTATTAATGGAATTTATAGTGATTGTCACGCTTTATTTTCACATGCTCATAGGAAGAGTGATGTAATTTTGGATTTATATATATAATTTGCTGATTAATTATCAGGAGGTAATTCATCATCATTTAATATTGAAATCATTCCGGAATAAGGGAGATAATCGCCTTGTTTTACCCAGACGCTGTAGCTTCTTGATGGCGCAGAAACAAAAACACGGCCGTCCGCCTGAACTTTGGCTGTCTTATTAATGTCAAATGCATCTACTAAAGTTGAATCTGACCAGTTCTGGAATCCTTCCGGGGAGCTGTCGACCCACAAACCTTTGGTTAAAGAATCATGATTATTAATTACTATTATTGCTCCGCCGCGTGTTCCGTTTCCTTCCCTTCTTGCAGCGTAAACATTATAGGTATCGGTTGGCGGAAAAGGATTCCCGGTTTCGCTAAGCACGGTGATTTTTCCGCCTAAATAATTTTTTCTTAAATGGATTAATTTATTTATTTCTGTTTGAAGACTGGCCAGAGCTGTAGTTTGCAGCTCATTGTTATGAACATCCTTTTGTGTTACACCAAAATAATGCGGATAGAAAATGCATGGCCTTCCTTCATGAGTGAGAATATAAGCATAAGCCATTTTATGATCTTTAGTAATCCATTTATCATGTTCTTTCCCGGTATCATGATTTTCAACAAAAGTTACAATTGATGTTCCGGGCAGACTGTTTCCGTAATTGTTTCTTACCATTCCCGGATGATTCAGCCATGACATATTGAAGCTGCTTCCGTTACCATTGCACATATTATTTAGCGTAAACTTTAGCGGAAAATCAAAAGCATCTGCGTCTGCTCCGGAAGCTTCAATATCATTCACCCAGTTTTTTATCCTGTAATCCGCACCCCAGTACTCGCCTACAATAAATCTCTGCCTGCCGTTAAGAAGCGGAAGATTCTTAACCCATTCGGCAACGTAATCTTCCTGGAAGCCGCGGACAAAATCGAGCCTGAATCCATCGAATCCTACCTGGTCCGCAAACCAGTTGCCCCAGTCTTTAAATCTCTTCTTAACTGTATCATTAAATGTATTTAAATCATTTCCAAATAGTTTTGTATTTGTGGTGATCTCATCATTTCCGGGAAATCCGAGCCAGTCGTTATCATCCGAAGGATGGAAATGAGAATAAGTCCATGAATAATTCTGTTCGCCTGTTCCGCTGTGTACAGGATAAGTTATCCAGGTATTTGTAAAAGCATGAAGTTTACTTGATGCAATATTCTCATCATTAAACCAGACTGCAGCGGGATAATATCCGTTCTCCTGCGGTGCATATTGCCATTCCCATGTTCCGTCAGATGAAGTTCCTTCCTTCCTTGCAGTCAGCTTAATAACTATATCGTGGGGTGAAGAAAGGGAAATTTTATATTCATCCTTATCGGAAGTTGATTCAATATGCCCCCGCATAGTTCTTCCCGAACCCGGAAATAAATTAAATTGTCCGTTTCCATTATTTGGTTCATGTTCCCAAAAAGGACTTCCATTTGAGCCTGTTCCGGTCCAGTCGATAAATACATCGTATCCGCGCTGAGTGGAGCTTGCATTCCAATCCAGAAGATAACCATCAATCAATATGTAATAATCTCCCGGGGATGCATTAGGAATTTTCCAGGTAATTTCATTTGTCGGATAAGCCTGCAGCTGACTGCCGTTCCTGAATGCTTCGTCAAACACATACTCTTTAACTGCCGGGTTATTTTCACTCTGCTCATCTCCGGCATAAATATGATTTAGAACTACATCTGCATAAACTTGAATATTATTTGAGTGCATGGCGGAAATCATTGAGAGCAATTCGTCTTTACTGCCGAATCGGGTTTCTGTAGTTCCTTTCTGATTATAATTCCCGAGATCGTAGTGATCAAATATGCCGTACCCCATATCGAAGATTCCGAAATTCCCTTTTGACGGCGGCGGGATCCACAATGCTGTAATCCCGGAATTACTTAACAATGCGGATTTATTTTTGAGGGTGTCCCACCAGGAGCCGTTTAAGTTTGCCGCATCAACAGGAACATCCCAGTAAAAGGCCTGCATCATAACATCATTCTGCGAATAATTATTTATAGAAAATGTAAAAGTCAAAAAGAAATAATTCAGGCAGGTAAACTTCCGAAGCATAATTTTTCTCATCCGCTTCTCCTTTGATAAAATCAATGCGGTAATATAGTTCTTACTTTCTTTTAATCTATTAAATGAATCACATTATTCAAAAATAAATTTAACTGAAGGAAAACACTAACCGGCAAAAAAAATTATCTAAAAGATAAAATAATTTTTTAAGCCTTCTTTGGGAATCTTTAAAAGAAGATGAACGGTACTTTTTTATTCGCCCGATATCATAAGGGCTGCCGGAAAAGATTTAAATACATCTCCAGCAAATAATCCCTTGTCCGCTTTTATTTCTTCTCCGGTAATCTCATTGCAAAAAGATTTATTTTCAAAAGGAAGCATGATCTTCGTATCGTTCCAAATTTCGTTTCCCAATGGCAGTTCACCTTCTTTTATTATCCCGTAAAGAAATCTCGGGACTGCGGTTACGGCATACTTATTTTCAAGTTTCCTGGCAAAAGCTACAATATTCTTCTGATATTTCCCCTCTGTTTTTAAAGGTAAATACCCGCCATTCCTAAACAGTTCAATGTTTCCATTTCTCGATTTCAGGCTTCTGTAAATTAAAAACATTTTTACCGCACCGCTTTCAAAATCTTTCAGCAATTCATGAAGCAGATTATTCCGGTCTGCTTTATCTCTGGCAATTATTCCTTCAAGAATTTTCTTGCGGATATCGTAATCAACCTTTCTCCGGTTGTCGGGGTCAACAAAATAGAAATCCCACAATTCCCTTCCCTGATAAAAATCCGGCATACCGGGGGAAGTGATCTTTAAAAGTGTCTGCGAAAGAGAATTAAGAAAACCGAAGTGCGAAAGTTTTTTATGAAAAGTTAAAAAATCTTTCACAAAAAGGCTGTTTTCGGATTGATTAAGAATTTTATCAATAAAAGAAGTGACTGCATCTTCATACTGCTGCTGGGGACGGGACCACGTGGTATGAACCTTTGCTTCACGTACAGCTTTAATTATATATTCCTTCACTCTCGTTTTGAAATTTTCCAGGTCATTTTCAGACATAGGAAATGATCCTAACAAGGCTTGGTAAATAAAATATTCATCGTTGTTATCGGGATAAAAATTAGAATTAAGATGCACTTTAAATTTTTTATTCAGCCTGCTCCATAATTTCAATTTCGCGTTCCATTCGTCAGGCATTTCGGAAAGTACATTAAGTCTGGCCCGGGTGTCCTCTCCTCTTTTTGTATCGTGAGTTGCAGTTGCATTCATTGAATGCGGCCAATGCTTAAAGCGATCCAGATTAAAGCTGTGAAATTTACTTATCCTTAATCCGAATTTACTTGGGGTTCCGCCGACTTCATTAAGCGATATGAAGCGGTTGTAAACATATAAAGCAGTATCCTCGAATCCTTTTGCCATCAGGGGGCCGGTAAGCTGCTGGAATCTCATAATAAAATCGAGCGAGTCTTCTTTCTGTTTTTGAGTAAAGTGCTCGCCGTAGTTCATTAACAAAATATTGCCGATGTAATTGAATTCATTCATGAGCTGCGGATTTTCTGCTTTTAATTTCTCAACCACATATGCAATATATTTTCTATCGGTCCTGCTGTAATTTTCTTTGTTGATGTAAGTCCTGTAAACCGGGAAATAAGCAAGTAGCTCACTTAATGCAGATTTCAATCCGTTCCGTGTAAGATCGATTCCGTAACGGTCTCTGTTGGAAATATCTTCAATGTATAAAGCCAGTCTTTCAAGCTCGCCCACCAGACGGGTTTCAATTATCAATTTCTTTTTTGATATAGTCAGTTCTTCCAGAGGAGTACCGGCCCGGGTAAATTTCTTATAAATAGAATTGAATCTTCTCCCATTTTCTCTTCTGCAGAAAATTCCGTTTACATAATTTATGAATTCATACCCGGTTGTCCCCTCAATTTTCCAGCTTGTAGGCAAAGATTCATCGATGTCAAGGATTTTTTCAACGACAATATATGCTTCCTTTATCTTATCTCTCAGCCTTTTCAGGTATTCTGCCGGATCATACAAGCCGTCTACATGGTCTATTCTAATCCCGTTTATTTTGTTTTCTTTAATCAGTTTAAAAATCATCGAATGGGTTCTGTTAAATGTCTCCTCATTCTCCATTCTAAGGGAGATTAAATCACTTATGTTGAAAAATCTCCTGTAATTAACTTCTTCATTTGCAACTTTCCAGTAAGCCAATCTGTAATACTGCTGCATAAGAAGACTATCCAGCATATTAAAGCTTTCGGGAATTCCAGGAATTCCGTTATAAGCTTTCAGAGTTTCATCCAGAGAGACTTTAATTTCTTTATTCTGATTGTAGATTTCCCACAGCATTCCTTTAACAAACTTTATCTGATCGTACCTTTCATCAAGCTGCTCCGCCGTGGGAAGCGATTTCAGGATATAAAGTATTCCAAGATATTTGATTATATCGGGGTGGTTCTTCCCCAATTTGTTTTTAAGCTTGCTGAAGTTATATGATAAAATATCGCCGTACGATTCCATTTTCAGAGGGAATCTGTGCATAAAATAATTAATATTAAAACCTTCCGAATCGTAGTTAAGCCTTATTTCGCCGCTTTCAAGGACTGCCTGATAAGATTGTCCTAAAAAAGGAGCTAAAACTTTCTGTTGTGATCTTCCGTGGTACAGCGTCCACTCTATATCAAAAAAATTATAATAGCGGGAGGAACTGCCATTCTCGAACAAATCAACCAGCATCTGGTTCTCCGGGCTGTAAGCCATATGATTAGGCACTATATCCTGGATCCACCCCATTCCCCTTGTTTTTAAGGCTTCGGATAAAGAATCAAAATCTTCCTGCCTTCCGATTTCCGGGTTGAACTGGTTTTGATCAACAATATCATAACCGTGCATGCTTCCTTTTTTTGCTTTCATTACCGGAGAAGCATAAACATCGGAAATTCCAAGCATGCTGAGATATCCAATGATAGCTGCTGCATCGGAAAATTTAAATTCCGAATTAAACTGCAGCCTGTATGTTGATTTAGGAATGTACATTAAAAAATATTTAAAGATTAAAAGATTACAAAATTAAAAGATTACAAGATTAAATGATTTCAGGATTACAAATTTAAGATTCCATTTTCCCATCATCCATCTTCCATCATACATCATCCATCATGAGATCTTTACCTGGAGATAATTCTCCATACTCGATAGATAAGACAGCCATTTCCTTGCATTCTTATCCCCTTTTTCACTCTTAGCATTCATCTTCTTTAAATATGCTTTAGAAATAAAAAATAAAATATTCTGTGCTTTCCAGATATCCATGTCCAGAGACAAGGGGGATATGGTCTGAAGAGAGGCTACAATCTCTTTCATTAATTCAAGATCATCCGGATTACTCTCGAACTGCTTCATTAATAAATTTATTCTTTTGCTTGCCGCATAACTGAGGGCATTTTTGTCCAGGGGAACGGATAATTTTTTTGCTTCATCCGCAAGATGGAGCAGGCGCTCCGTATCGATTTTTTCATTGTCTGTCAGGATCTTTTTTATATCTGAATTGATAATGAATTCTACTGCAGTAAGAATTGGAGCAGGCAGAGGAGTTTGTGTCACCATCATTGCATTCATTATTGAGTAGTGGTTTTCATATATCCGGCGGAAATAAAATTCAGTTTCCATAAGTGTATTTTTCATTATCCTGTTGAATACCTTTCTTCTTTCATCCTTGAATAAATGCCATATTGAATAGTTGTAGCCGGGGAAATGTTTATTCAGCAGATTAATAATTTCCGCAACATTAATTGTCTGAAAAGCAGACTTAATTTCGTTTAGCATTCTTTCAAATTCTTTCTGTCCAAGCGGCTCGCGAACTCCGCCGTTAATATTATGATCTCCGAGATGAAGAAACGCAAATGTAACAGGACGCTCTTCCTTTGTTATACGAGATTTCAATACAGCTTTTCCAATAGCCGCTTTTTGCTTGCCTGCTTCAATTGTTTCATAAATTTCTTTCCGCACTTCATAAGAATAAATCCTGGTCACCTCATTGTAATCTTCGAAAAGCGATGAAGCTGCATAATGCGCGGCAACCCTGTACAGATCTATCACCGATGGTTTTACAAACCTGTTGTATGCTACCGCAGCGTTTTTAATTTCCTCGATGTTGCTGGGTACTTTTTCAAGGAGTTCCATGAACTGAAGCTCGAATCCCGGCATATTTAATTCTTTTGCAAGCTGAATAGCTCTTGCTGCATAAAGAATCACCTGCACGGTTTCGATGCCTGTTACTTCATCAAAAAACCATCCGCAGCTTGTGTACATAAGAAGAGTGTGTCTCTGAAGCTCGAGCAGTTTTAACAGTTTCACTTTTTCTTCATGGTTTAATCCGTTAATTCCGTTTTCTTTAAGAAATGCGTTAATGTTGGATTCATGTCTGTCAAGAATAACTTTGATATAATTATCCCTAACTTTCCACATATCTATTTTGCTTTTCTCATGTTTACTCAGATCGGTTACCAAGCCTTTTTCATAAATCGGGATAAGCGCATCGCGAAGCCAGTCCAAGGCTTCCCGGAGAGGTTTTCTCCACTGCTGGTTCCACCCCTGTCGTCCCGAATTACATCCGCAGTCGCTTCTCCATCTTTCTATTCCGTGCACGCAGCTCCATGATGAATTTTCAATAATCTCCGCTTCAAATTCAGGAGGATGTTTTTCAAGAAATTCCCCGTAGACCGTAAATTTTGCCAGTTTGTTTGTTTCTATATAATGAAGGCAGTAAGCAAGCCCCATATCACCGTGATGATGATGGTGCCCGTAAGTTTCTCCGTCTGTTGCAATGTGTGAAAGCTGAGGATACTCATCAGAAGTGAAAGCACCCGCTAATCTGTTGGCAAGATTCTCGCCTCTTTTTAGTAAATCTCCAAAAGCAATTTCCTGCGAAATAGGTCCATCGTAAAAGAAAAGATTTATTTTACTGCCTGACGGAAGTTTGCATAAGTACACTCTTTTGGGATCAATTTTGGCACCCTGTACATCCGTCCAATTTTTTTCACCTGTTTTACGGATTCTTTTTGCCTGGTGGGGAGCAAGAATTGTAAATTTAATTCCGTATTCGGCAAGCAGCTCCAGCGATTCAATATCTACTGCGGTTTCGGCAAGCCACATTCCCTCAGGATCTCTTTTAAACCTGTAGCGGAAATCTTCTATTCCCCATGCAACCGATGTACGCTTATCACGGGAGTTAGCCAGCGGCATTATTATATGGTTATAAACCTGTGCAATTGCAGAACCGTGGCCTGAAAATCTTTTTTGACTTTCATTATCAGCTTTTAATATTCCAACATAGACATCAGGAGCATTCTCCTCCATCCATGTAAGTAAGGTGGGACCGAAGTTAAAACTGATCTTTGAATAATTATTAACTATGGAAACTACCCTGTTATCATGATCCAGAATTCTTGCTGCGGTATTTGGGCTGTAGCATTCAGCGGTAATTCTTTCATTCCAGTCGCGGTAAGGATAAGCAGAATCCTGAACCTCGATAGCTTCAAGCCATGGATTTTCCCTAGGCGGCTGATAAAAATGACCATGTATGCAAACATATCTTTCCATTTAATTTTCTTTCTGCCGATAAATTGATAAACTAAATTTTTTTATTGTAATATTTTGTTTTCTGCCCAAAATTTTTCCGGAAGTAGAAGCGCCCGGTCCATCCCATTTTTCTTCCGCAGAGTCGAAAATTTTCTTCCAGTCTCCTTTAGGAACAGGAACCTGTGCAGTAACAGTTTCAGAATCAAAATTGAAAAGAACAAAATAATTTCTTTTCTTTTCACGTCTTCTTAATGCAAACACATTTTCTTTATCTGTTTCAATAATATCATGATTAATTTTTCTGCCGGTTGATAAATTACTTTTTCTGAACTTTATTAATGTTTTATAGTAAGAAAGCATTATCTTATGTTTTCCATCATTAATTAAATTCCAATTAAGCTTTGATTTTAAAAATGTCTGTTCGTCGGAAGCATCGGGTATTCCTCCCTTACTGCTGGCGGATTCATCCCAGTTAAAACTCTCGAACTCTTTTTTTCTTCCTTCTCTTACCGCCGCATTAAGCTTGGAATCTATATAACTTACAAAAAAAAGAAACGGAGCATTTTCGCAATATTCTTCTCCCATAAACAGCAGAGGTATATAAGGAGAGAGAAGCATTACCCCTGCTCCAAGCTTTAATGCTTCAAATGAAATTAGAGTGCTGAGTCTTTCACCGAATGCTCTGTTTCCTATCTGATCATGATTTTGTATGCATACTATAAACTGATTCGGCGGATGGCCCGAGGCATCGCTGCCGTGCTTTCTTTTCCTATGCACGGAATATTTACCGGCATAGACAAACTTATTTTTCAAAGACTGCCTCATGTGTACCGCCTCACCAAAATCTTTGTAATACCCGGTTTCTTCGCCGGTTAATAAGGTATGAACGGAATGATGAAAATCATCGCACCACTGTGCATCGATCCCGTATCCTCCCCATTCTCTCGGATTAATTATTTTAACGTCATTCAGATCACTTTCGGCTATAAGCAGCAGTTTTCTTCCAAGTTCCAGGGATAGTACTTCAACTTTTTCCGAAAGCTCCTTTAAAAAATGCTTGGCGCTCATATCGAAAATTGTTTCAACAGCATCGAGCCTTAGTGCATCAATATGAAAGTTCGTAAACCAATACGGAGCATTTTCTATAAAATAATTACGTACTGCGTCGCTGTATGCGGCATCGTAATTTATTGCGCTTCCCCATGGAGTTTTATATTTCTCCGTAAAATAGTAACCGTACTGTCCGAAATAGTTTCCCTCCGGTCCTAAATGATTGTAGACAACATCAAGTATTACAGCAAGCCCTTTTGAATGACAAGCATTAACAAAAATTTTCAGTCCTTCCGGTCCGCCGTATGCCTTGTTTGGGGCATACGGGTAAACTCCGTCGTAGCCCCAATTACGTCCCCCTGGAAATTGTGCAACCGGCATTATTTCAACTGCTGTAACCCCGAGTCCTTTCAGATAATCCAGCTTTTCAATTGCCGCATCAAAAGTACCTTCTTTTGTAAAAGTTCCGGCGTGCAGCTCATAAATTATATAATCGTTAAGCGGTAAAGCTTTCCATTTTTTATCGGTCCATTTAAAGCGGGAATGATCAACTACTTCAGAGGGACCGTGCACATCTTCAGGCTGGAAATTTGAAGCAGGATCAGGGCGGTCAATTTCATTATTAATTCTGTAAAAATACCGCAAGCCGGGCTGAAGATTTTCAACTTTAATTCTCCAGTAATCAAATTCATCCTTCTCCATAGGCAGAACTATTTCTTCCGGATGGACAATTTTCAATGCAACATTATCTGCAATGGGCGACCAGAGGATGAACTCGCATACATCCTCGGCAAAACATGGACCAATTTTCATATATTGATTTTTAATCTAGGAAAGAATCTAAACGGAAAAGTATTGACGGTTAATTAGCTTTTTCAATCTACAATTGGTTTAGATACTTCAGCAATTTAAGAGGAATTATAACCAATTCTGTATTTTTCTCCAGCTCTGAAGATAATTCATTCAATGCCTTTTCCAGTAAGTATATTACAATCAAATATTCCGCATCATTTATACTTTTAGGTAGGAACCCTTTATCCTTAGCTGCTTCCCAGTACGATTTTAATAGGATTCCCGATATATACTGCCACCACAGCAACGAAAACGGCCCCAGTTCGTTCAGTTCATTACTTATACTTGATTTATATTTCCGGATTGAATGATAAGTAGCGGAGTACAATGAATAAATTAAG
>DAISZW010000328.1:0-1680 GCA_036824595.1 Ignavibacteriaceae bacterium | reverse complement strand
ACTAATAAATTTTTTAAAAAAAGAAAAAGCTGGCATTATAGCGGACTACATCTCCTTCGTTATTTACCGTTTCCTGGAGTGTATTTTCATAAACATTTACTCCCCCCGCCAGCCTGTAAGTAATGCTGGTTCTGTTGGTTTCCGTCCTCACATCGGTTACAGTTGAACCGCAGTAAAGGGACTTCCCTGTCAGACTGTTCCCGGTTCCAAGAATTATTTCAACGGTTCCCACTTGGTTGTTTACAATTAAATCATTCTCAAGGCTTACCGATGTAACTCCAAGCTGAGCTTCGCCGATGATTATAGTTAACCTTATTTGAGTTTCATCTTTATAAACCTGGTATGCTTGAGTCAAAGAATTGCTCATAGGCTTCGGGGAATATATTTGAATATAAATTAAGTATAAATGGAAATTAGGAAACGAAAAAAGTATTAAATTATCTCCAGTAATTCAAAAAAAATATTTCCGGTGTGCGCCCCATTATGCTAGAGGAATTAAGAAAAATTTTAAACCTCAATTCAAATGAACAATATGCCAAAACTGCACAATGGTTTTTTAAAACGGATCCGGGCGGCTACGGAGAAGGCGACCGGTTTATCGGAATCAGGGTGCCGGTTATTAGAAAAATAGCAAAAGAGTTCTCTCACATTTCCTTAGATCACCTTCGGGTGCTGCTTTCCTCCTCTATTCATGAAGAAAGGCTAACAGCGGTTTTAATTCTTGTTCTAAAATTTAAGAAGGGGAATGAATCTGAAAAAGAAAAAATTTATAAATTTTATTTAAAGAACAGGAAGGGAATCAATAACTGGGATTTAATCGATCTTTCTGCTCCCAATATCGTGGGCGCTTACCTGTTAGATAAAGAAAAAGAATTACTTTTTAAATTTGCTTTATCTAAAAATCTTTGGGACAGGCGGATAGCGATCCTGTCTACGTTCGCTTTTATAAAAGCTGATGAGTATGAAACTTCTTTAAAAATATGCGAAACGCTTTTAAGCGATAAGCACGATCTGATCCATAAAGCAGCAGGATGGATGCTTAGAGAAATCGGGAAAAGAAATCTCAAAATTGAAGAAGAATTCCTGAAGAAACATTACAAAAAAATGCCGCGTACAATGCTGCGTTATGCAATTGAGAAGTTCCCGGAAGCAAAAAGACTTGCATATTTAAAAGGGAAGGTTTGAAAAAATATTAAGGTTGAAAAAACTTCTTTATACGTCATTGCATACCTGCTAATCTCATGAATATCCCGAGAATCCAATAAACCGCCTGCATAAAGTACTTCCATAACGGACTGTAAATAAATACCAACAGAATTATAGAACCGTAAAGCCCTATATTCAGCAGGGATGCTGTAACTTTATTCGGAAATAAATCAAACAAAATATGCGATCCGTCGAGCGGAGGAAACGGAAGAAGATTGAAAGCAAATAAAAAAATATTAAGAAACACTCCATACCAGAGAAAATTCAGCAGATATTTATCGGTAGTGAAACCCCAATTAATTGAAGCGGAAAAAAACAAGAAAAATAAAAGCGCCAGGAGAAAATTAGAAAATGGTCCTGCAAATGAAACAACCGCATCATCCCTTAGATGATTTTTAAAATTAGCCCTGTTTACAGGTACAGGTTTTGCCCATCCTATTAATGCAAAACCGGATGCAAATGAAGCCAGCGGCA
>DAISZW010000200.1:0-5980 GCA_036824595.1 Ignavibacteriaceae bacterium | reverse complement strand
TAATCGGGGATTTTAATCCTGACGTTACCGCACACAGAGCCATTCCTTTAGCGCTCAGTCTTTCTTCCAAAAGATTTGGGATTGAAATAAATCCAGTTTGGCTTCCTACCGATTTCATTAAAAATAATGCTCAGTTAAATTCTTTGGACGGGTTGTGGTGTGTGCCTGCAAGTCCTTACAAAAGCATGGAAGGTGCATTAACTGCTATTAAATATGCACGGGAAAATAAAATTCCTTTTCTCGGAACATGCGGCGGTTTTCAGCATGCTGTAATAGAATATTTCAGAATTGTACTTCAGATGAAAGAAGCTGCGCATTCTGAAATCAATCCGGACACTACTCACCCTGTTATTTCACAGCTTTCCTGCTCATTGATCGAAAAAGATGGAACGATATTCTTTAAGGATGGAAGCTGCATTGCAAAAATTTACGGTGCTCTTTCTGCAGAAGAAACATACCACTGCAGCTACGGATTCAATTCTGCTTATATTAACTTGCTCAGGAAGAGCAATCTGAAAATTTCCGGAAAAGATAAAGAAGGAGAAGTTAGAGTACTGGAACTGCAGAATCATCCCTTTTTTATTTTAACTTTATACCAGCCTGAAAGATCAGGATTAAGAGGCGAGGAACATCCATTAATAAATGCTTTTGTTTCGGCAGCATATAAACAGCAAATGACAAATTTCAAATCTCAAATTCCAAATAAATCCAAATAAACAAATTCAAAATTATAGAAGTATAAAATTCATAATCGTAAATCATAATTCGTAAATCGTAATTCCCAACCTAAATCCGCAATCCTCAATCCGAAATTTTATTTGTTATCTTTGAGTGTGGAAAATCTATTATTTATTATAAGTCTTGTTGCGCCCGTATTCATTATTGTAGCACTTGGATTTATTTTACGAAGATTCGGGCTGATTAATGATAATTTTGTCAATCTTTCCTCAAAGATTGTTTTTACAGTTTCACTTCCGGCTTTGATTTTTGTAGAGGTTTATTCAATAGACTTCAAAGCAATCTTTGATCTTGAACTGATAGTATTTATCTACGCCGGAACATTGCTCTCATTTTTTCTCTCCTGGGCGGCAGCGGTGCCGTTTATTCCGCAGGGCAGAAACCGTGGAGTTTTTATTCAGGGAAGCTTCAGAGGAAATTTTGCAATAATCGGACTAGCAATTATTGTAAATGTTTTAGGGACTCTAAGTCTTGGTAAAGCATCACTGCTGGTTGCTGCGGTAATTCCTGTATATAATATCCTTTCCGTTATTGTGCTTACCGCATCTTTAAGAAATGAAAAGCATGTCGATGTTAAACAAACTATTTTTGAAATTCTAAAGAACCCATTAATCATTGCGGTGTTTGCAGCTATTCCATTTTCACTCTTTAAGATTCCAATACCTAATGTTGCATTGAAAACAGTTGAATATCTTTCTGCGCTTACTTTACCGCTGGCTTTAATAGGTATCGGCGGATTTATGAGTTTTTCCGGTTTAAAAAAAGATTTCCCGTTGGTTTTTTTTGCAACCTTGTTAAAACTTGTAATAATACCGCTGTTAGCTGTTTATGGAGCTTATCTCTGGGGATTCCGCGGGGAAAATTTGGGAATTATCTTTATTTTATTTGCATGCCCTACAGCAGTCGCTAGCTTCATTATGGCTGAAGCAATGGGCTTGAACGGGAAGCTAGCAGGAAATATTTTGCTTTTAACCACATTCGGTTCTGTATTAACAATCACCATAGGATTGTTTTTACTGAAAGAGCACGGCTTGATTTAAATTTTTCTTCTATTTTATTTTTATAAAGTATTTAAATTCTTTAATATTATTCAGGGAAATTTAAACAGTTAGAGAACTTCAAAAGGAGATAAAATGAAACTATTCAAAAAGTATTTTATTGTTCTTTTTAGTTTTGCCTTCTTCTTTATCGACTGCAGCTCCGTACCGATAACCGGCAGAAAGCAGTTAAACTTAATACCTACCAGCCAGATGCTCTCTATGAGCCTCCAGCAGTATGATCAGTTTCTGCAGGAAAATAAATTAAGCAGTAATGCAGAGCAGACAGCTATGGTAAAAAATGTGGGGCGCAGAATTGCATCTGCAGTTGAGAAATTCCTTCGGGACAACGATATGGCATCGGAAATAAAAAATTATAAATGGGAGTTCAACCTGGTTGAAAGCCAGGAAGTTAATGCATGGTGCATGCCCGGAGGAAAAGTTGTTTTTTATACAGGCATTTTGCCAATCACTCAAACTGAGGCCGGTATTGCTGTAGTTATGGGACATGAAATAGCGCATGCTGTTGCAGAACATGGGAATGAAAGGATGAGCCAGGCTTTACTTACGCAGCTGGGCGGGATTGCACTTGCCGAAGCTGTAAAGGAAAAACCTGCTCAAACACAGCAGTTATGGATGACTGCATACGGACTTGGGGCAACTATAGGTGTATTGCTTCCGTTCAGCAGAACGCAAGAGAGCGAATCCGACCGGCTTGGATTAATTTTTATGGCAATGGCAGGATACAATCCGTATGAAGCAGTAAGTTTCTGGAAAAGGATGGCGGCACAGAAAGGCGGCAGTGCTCCGCCGGAATTCTTAAGCACACACCCGGCAGATGAAACTAGGATTAAGGATCTGCAGAGTGAAATTCCTGAAGCAATGAAATATTATAAGAAAAATTAATTTCAAAAATTTATTTAAGCCGGATTAGTTACTCTATTTCTATCTATCCAGTAACCCCAGGCTACAATAAGCCAGAGGGATAAGCCTACTACCCCGATTGATTTTACATCCGGCGGAGGCGGGCCGAATGCATTTAAAAGATATACTGCGGTTAGGAATATCAGCAGTCCCCAAAGCAGAATATTTCCTTTTTTATTTAGAGCCTTTGTCGACTTAAAGTAAAAGTAAGCTCCGCCTGCAAAAATAATTCCTTCAATTACCAAAGTAAGCCAGAATGAATTCCACAGACTAAATCCGGCTTTTGTTTCATTTGAAAATGTTAGAGGTAGATCGGGCCTATGTGTGATTAAATCAAGTATCCAATGGCTCAATACCAGAGCGCCGAGCAAAAGAGCAGTTTTGTAGTTTTTTTTAATCAGGAAATAAACCAAACCGAATCCAGCAGACCAGATTAAAACCGCTAAAAAGCTGTGTGAAAAAGGATAGTAGATAAAATTTAAAGGAGTGAATTCGGTATTCCCCGGATCAATTAATACTTCTTCAATCCCAAGAAGCAGGAAGATCGGCCAGATTAAATCTATAAACTGGGCTGCTAAAAATAGAGTACCGAGAGAAGGTCTGTTGTCAACTTTTTTTGCCGCTAAACCAAGCCCGAAATGCCCTATAAACATAGATCGTTCCTTTCATCTTTTTATAATTATGAAGAAGGACTGAAACTATTCGGTTAAAACATTTTCGCCGGGCGCATGTTTCGACTGCCATTCCGGGTACTTGTCAAGAACTTCCTGCGGATCATAAACATACCACGCATAACCTGTTCTTCTTTCTCTTTCCACTTCTGCCAAGGAGTAGACAGGCCTTCCGTCACGGTTGCAGAACAGCGGCTTATGTGTTTTAAGTTCATAGAACCTGGCCCAAATCGGCGGTGCATCAGGATCCTCTACTGCAATTATATCATCATCGGTTGAGTGATACTGATATTCGGCCTCCGGTGCATCAATCGTTTCAACTCTAAGTCCAAAAATTTTGGAATCGTTAAACCATTTAACTGCATTTTGTATGGAATTAACAATCTTTTCATCAGTTTTTTTAATCCGTATTAGAAACTTAACTATTCCGGCGCTTTCCATGTTTGATACAGATGCAGGCTCGAAAGTTCTGGCACTCCGGGGCTCAAAATTATTGTTGTCGTGCTGCTGGCACCAGGCGGTAAGCTGTCCGTTATCTCTAATCTGGCATTTTAAAATGCAATCCAATCCTTTAGTGTAAGCCTGGTGGATTCTTGTTTTTAATGAATCGTCGATAAACCTGAATTCTGAAAAATCGTTTGCCGCCCGGTATAAAACATTCATTACACCGATCATTGCTCCGTCATTGAAAGTAATATATTTCCTGTAGCCGCTTGTATCAGGGAAGAACTGCGGGAATCCCCCGTTCGGGTATTGAGCTTTAAGAATAAATTCAATCCCTTTAAGACATCCTTGTTTATATTTTTCTTCCGCGGTTGCGGAATAAACTTTAGAGAGATAAAGAACCTGTGAATGTGTAGTGCCGTTATCAAATGTCGTATTTGTTTCATCCTTAGATTTTAGAACAGCAAGCTTCTGTTCCTCGGTCAGGATTGCCTGCATGTCGTAATTCTTTGCCCATCCTCCGTTGTGTTTTTGAAAGAGCAGGATATTATCTGCTATAGCAGTGATTTGATCTTCATCGTATCTCTTCTGATCGGGAAGAGGTTCAATTATCCTGTCCTCATCATGAATATCATACCAATGGTGTGCACTATCGTAAAAATCCGTCAGACTGATTTCCCCGGAATTTTGAGCACATGAAAAAAAAGTTAATGATATAAAAAGAAGTAATGCTTTCATCGTTTTATTAATTCCCCTCTTTTTCAGGCATTTCATATTTTTTGATTACAAGATACTTTAATTCTTTCTCTCCGACATTCCTAATTCCGTGCTCGGAGTTAGGCGGACAGTAAAGACTTGTATAAGGCCCGGCAGTTTTTCTTTCCCCGTTAAGGTAAAATTCTGCAGTCCCTTCCAGCACAAAAAAGAATTCATCTTCGCTATGCTTGTGCGGCGCATGAGTTGCGGAATTAGGTCCGACAACGCTAAGCTTCAAAGTTCTACCGTCAAGGAATTCTTTATTGACAAACCAGTATTGATAACCAACTTTGGTTTTTTCAATTTTATTCATGTCAAATTCATTAATGCAGTTTTCAATAGTAAAAATTTTTTTATCTTTTTCCGAACCGGATTGAGATTTAATAATTGAGTAAGGGAAGAAAATAAAAGCCGCCGATAGCAATAGAATCTGATATCTTGTTTTATTCACAACATACCTCTGATTAAATTTTAAAATAAAATTTAATTAAATGGAAATAAAAATAATGCTATTTAAAGAAAATTTTATCAAGGAATTTTACAGTAAAATCCGCTGTCATTTCAAACCAGGGATGAAACAGCCAGAAAGTATGAGGCGTATCTTTAATAGAATGTACCTCATAATAAATATTGAATGTTTTAAGTTTTTCAATCATTTCATCTCGGCCGGCATGGAAACGCTCAATCGAACTGTTGATGAAAATTATGGGAACAGATTTTTCATTTACATGATTAACCGGAGACGCTTCTTTCCAAAGCTCCGGCTTTTCTTTAAAGGATGCACCGAACCAGGATTTTCCTGCAGATGGTTTCAAGGGATCGCTATCTTTTCCGCTTTCGGACGGATCGGTAAAATCCAGAATTCCGTCAATATCAACGACTGCCTGAACAATGCTTAAGTTTTCCTGGTATCCTGCAATGTCTTCAAATCTTTTATCGCCGTTTGTAGTCCCGAGCAATGCAGCCAGCGTACCTCCCGCCGAACAGCCGAGTACAGCTATTTTATTTTCATCAACGTTGTATTCCGATGCATGTTTTCTTATCCACTTAACTGCATTTTTTAAATCCAAAACTCCTGCCGGATATTTTGCTTCGGGTGAAAGCCTGTATTCAGCCGTTACGGCCACGTAATTATTTGCAGCTAATTTTGCTGCCATCGGATGCTGCATAGATTTATTTCCCGAACGCCAGCCGCCTCCGTGGATTAAAATTACTGCCGGGTATTCAACTTTATTTTTATGGGATGGAGAAAAAATATCCAGGCACAGATCTCTGTTATCAATAGAATTAAAAATAATGTTTTCTTTTACAGATATGCTGTCATTTATCTCTGACGCGGCAATTTTGATGAAAGGATAATCGTGCAGGAGCTTTTCATAGGCAGTGTATATTGTATATGATGTATCTTTA
>DAISZW010000050.1:0-19645 GCA_036824595.1 Ignavibacteriaceae bacterium | reverse complement strand
TTCGAGGTTTTTTACTGCAGTATCATAGTTTTGCCTTGCCGCGATTAAATCTGTACGGGCAATTGATTGACTCAGCTTAATTTGTTTTTTAGTTAATTCCGAAATAAGCCGGGAATTTTCAACTTCAAGTTCCGCATTGTCAATATTATAATGATTCCTGAATGCTTCGAAAATCGGAATACTTAGCTGAAAACCGAAAAGATAATACCTCGAATCGGAATTGTAATTCCATATTTGATCCTGAGCTCCGAGATCGAGAAATGCACTGACTTTTGGGATCCAAAAAGATTTTTTCATCGATAAAACAGATTGATTTATACTTATACCGGTTTCCAGCATTCTTAATTCTTCTCTTTTAGTCAAATCGATTTCCGATGCAAGAATCGAATCAACTTCCGAAATCTTTAATGGAATATTAAAAGAGACATTTATTTCTTCGTCCAGGTCTCTATTCAAAATAAAATTAAAATATCTTTTCGATTTTTGGACATTATTATTTGCCTCAGTTATCTGCGATTTTATTTCCTCAATTTCACTTTCCGACCGCAGAATGTAAACCGGCAGACCCTGTCCGTGTTTATAGAGAGATTCATTCACCCGTTTTCCTTCTTCGGCCACAGACAAAGCATCTCTGTAAATCTTTTCACCGGAAATCGCGCTTAAATAATTATAGAAAGCCGTTTTTATTTCTTTTACTAATTCTCTTTTATAAACATCAACTTCATATTCCTGCAGAGCAACCTGCCCGCTTTGAATATTCCTGTTGAATATTAGATCTGTGTTAATAAGAGGCATTGATGTTCTTAGTTTTACATCATAATAGTGGAAAGGGAAGAAGTCGATTTTAACATTCTCCAATCGCGGAAATCTGTTGCTTTGTGTCAACTGGTTGAGTGTCTGGTAGACAGGATTAATAATATCCCCGACGGGGAAAGAGATATTTCTTCCGCCTTCGCCGCTTGTATAATTACCTTCCAATCCGATAGACGGGAAAAAATAACTAGTTGCAATTTTTAGAGAGTATAAGGCTTTATCTAGGGAAATTTGTTTCTGCTTTAAAACAATATTGTTAGAAATTCCTTCTTCAATATATTTATCCAACTGATTTTGAGAGAAGATTGCATGCAAAGAAAGAATCCAGCAGAAAAAAATCAGAACAAACTTCCTCGAGTAATAATTTTTCATACTCTTCTTTTAGGATTATTTTTTATCAAACATAATTTATAAAATGAACAACGTTTAATCAAAATTAAAATTTTTTATTTTATAAAAGTTCGTAAGATCGACAAGGAATTTTCGATAATTAGATTATTTTCTAAATGAACAAGGTCTTTTAGTGCAGCTCCCCGTCTGATTACAAGAGAGGCGATTCCATGAACCGTGGACCACAGCAGAAAAGCTACGGAATCCAAATTTTGATTTTTAAATAATCCGGAGGCCTGGCATTCGGCAACATTTCTTTTTAGGAGATCATATGAGCGGTTGCCGTAATCCCAGTTTTTCATTTTGCTTATTATTTCCTCCGGTGCTCTCTGGATAAACATAATATCATAATACTGCTGATTTTCAAGGGCGAATTCAATGTAAGCTCTTCCGTGGGTCATTAATCTTTCACGCGGATCGGTTAAGCCTTGGGCCGAAAGCTGCTTTTGATACAAAATCCCGAAACCTTCAACGTGCAGTGCATAAAAAATTGAATCTTTATCATCAAAGTAAGTATATATTGACCCGGGACTGTATTCAATTTTGTTTGCAATGCTCCGGATAGATATGCCGTCGTATCCTTCTTTGATATAAAGCTCCATTGCTGCCTCAAGAATCATTTTTCTTATTTCAGCTTTTTCTCTCTCTTTTCTTTCGGTTATACCCATATAAATACCAATTAAATTTAATCGATGTTAACATATTGAACAATGTTCAATAATGCAAATAGGTGTGATCGGAAATATATATTTCTTGAAATATTATATCCTTAATTCCAATTATAATAACTTTAGAACACGCTTTCTAAATACCTTTGCTTTCGCCAATATTTAATAATCCATTTAATAAAATCATTATTTAACTAGTAATCTTTATGAATTATAGAAATAATATAACGGAATTAATCGGCAGCACTCCGCTTGTCAAACTTAATAGAATAAATAAAGGGCTCAAGCCCTCGATATTTGCTAAGATAGAATCTTTAAACCCCGGCGGCAGCGTAAAGGATAGGATTGGAGTTGCAATGATAGAAGCAGCTGAGAAAGCCGGTAAACTAGCACCTGGAGGAACGGTTATCGAAGCGACAAGCGGGAATACTGGAATTGGACTTGCGCTTGCTTGTGCGGTAAAGGGGTATAAATCTATTTTCGTTGTCACGGATAAAGTCAGCAGCGAAAAAATAAATTATCTCAGAGCGCTTGGAGGCGAAGTCATCGTCGTTTCAAACGCGGTGGATCCGGAAAGTCCCGAATATTATGTGAATGTAGCAAAGAGAATTTCAAAGGAAACATCCAACTCTTTTTTTCCCTACCAATATTCGAATCCCGCTAATCCTGAAATACATTACCGTACAACGGGTCCCGAAATATGGAACGACACCGATGGTAAAATAACTCATTTTGTCTCAAGCATTGGAACCGGAGGAACGATAAGCGGGGCAGGTAGATATCTCAAAGAAAAAAATTCGAATATTCAGGTACTTGGAGCCGATCCTCTAGGCTCGATATTTAAAACTTACAAAGAAACGGGAAAAATAATTAAAGGAACTCCGTACTTAGTTGAAGGAATCGGGCAGGATTGCCTGCCTGAGAATGTTCATTTCCAGTACATTGACAAAATAATTAATGTAAGCGACAGAGAATCATTTGCGGCTGCAAGAAGATTAACAAAAGAAGAAGGAATTTTCTGCGGCGGCAGCACCGGAACAATCGTACATGTTGCTCTTGAAATCTCCAAAGAATTATCGGAGAACGATGTAGTTGTTTTTATGGTTTGCGACACCGGTGAAAGGTATCTATCCAAAGTTCATAATTTTGACTGGCTGAGAAACAACAGGATGCTGGAAACAGAAATAAAAATTTTAAGGGACATTTCGGATGCAAAGAAGATGAAAGGGAATGAAGATATTGTTTTTGTCCATCCCGGAACATCCGTAAAAGAAGTTCTTAAGATTATTCAGGATAACGGTTATTCAAATATTCCCGTCATGCAGGATAGAAAACCGTTGGGATGTATAAGGGAAAACAGACTGATGTCAAAACTTTTAAGGAAACCAGAGCTTTTAAATTCAACGGCAGAAAATGTTTTGGATGAATGCTTTCCGATACTTGATGCAAAGACCGACATTTCCGAAGTGAAAGATTTTTTGAAAGACAATCCGGCAATCCTTGTAAGCGACTTCGGCCGGATAACCGATATTATCACAAGATATGATTTATTGGAATATTCGAATTAACCCTTGACGTGCTGTAATGAAGTTCAAGTTCAGGTGTAAGTTCAAGAGAATAATTGAATGATAGTTGAATGATAATTGAATGATAATAGTGCGTTTTAACTTGAACCTGAACTTGAACCTGAACTTGAACCTGAACCTGAACTTGAACCTGCCTGCTGGAGGCAGACTTGAACTTTAACTTGATCTTGAACTAACAACTGAAATAGGAGGAGCGGTCCATGGGCTTTTCAACAGATGCAATTCATGCCGGTCAATCACCCGATCCTGTTACAGGTGCAGTAATAACCCCGGTCTATCTTACATCAACTTATAAACAGGAAGAACTTGGCAGACATAAAGGATATGAATACGGCCGGACTCATAATTTAACGCGCAGTACACTCGAAAAAAATATCGCAGTGCTTGAAAAAGGAAAACATGGGATCGCATTTTCGTCCGGACTGGCGGCAACGCACGCATTGATGTGTTTAGTCAAGGCCGGTGATCATGTAATCGTTTCCGATAATGTCTACGGTGGAACATACCGCTTATTTGAATTAATTATGAAAGATTATGGAATAGATTTTTCGTGGGTAAATACAAGCATCCTATCTAATATTGAAAATGCAATTCGAAAAAACACTAAGCTTGTATTCATTGAAACCCCGACAAATCCGATGCTTTCTTTAACCGATTTGGCCGGCGCGGCAGAAATCTGCAGGAACCATAAATTGATCAGCATAGTTGATAATACTTTCATGAGTCCCTATTTCCAGAATCCGCTAACATTCGGCTGCGATATTGTTTTACACAGTGAAACAAAATACATAAACGGGCACAGCGATGTAATCGGCGGAATCCTTATTACAAATGATGATAAAATTCATGATAGACTGCGTTATGTTCAAAATGCAATCGGGGCCGTACCCTCGCCGTTTGACTGCTGGCTGATCCTGCGCTCTACAAAAACTCTGGCAGTCAGAATGGAGAGACATGAAAAAAATGCTGTTCAAATCGCCAGTCATTTATCCAAATCAAAATTTGTGAAAAAAGTTTTCTATCCGGGCTTAACTTCCCATCCTCATTATGAACTGGCAAAAAAACAAATGCGTGGCTTCGGCGGAATGATTTCGGTTGATTTTGGGGATATTGAAACTGCAAAAAAAATTCTGAAGAATGTTAAATTGTTTACTCTCGGTGAATCACTAGGCGGAGTAGAAAGTTTAATCAGCCATCCTGCTTCAATGACTCATGCTTCTGTTCCTAAAGAGAAAAGAGAAGAGATGGGTTTAACCGAAAGCCTTGTCCGTTTGTCTGTCGGAATTGAAGATGCTGAAGATTTGATTATCGATCTAGACCAAGCGCTTCGTTAACGGAATGGATATGAAAATATCATTGCACGATTGCATGATTGTATTATTGAATGCTTGAAATATGATTTGCGAATTGCTAAACGCTCATAATTCTGCTCTTATGCGACCCGCCATTTTGTATAACCTAAACTAGTGACTATTTTTACTGCAGTCTTTCTAATAATTTGGATAAGTCATGCATAAAATGTTTCTTCTGTTATTTATTTGCTTCTTGCTTTATTTAAATATCTACCCGCAGAATGAAAATGATTCAATTGAAGTATTCATTATCGAAAATTTTGTAACACCAGAACCTCCTTATACTTTTAAGCTTACATTTTTTACCAGCAGTGACTGCAAATCAAGAGTAATAATAGACGCAAAGCATAATTTCGATGTATCAACTTCCTTGGCCGGAACACATGAAGCTGAAATTGACATTAGTAAGATGAATCTGAAGGGAGAATTAATTCCTTTTGTAGTTATCGTCGAAGATTCGCTTGGCAATAAATTTCAAAGCGAGCAATACGATTTTGAATTGCCGAAAGAAGTTAAACTGGAATCGGAATCGAATTTTCTGCTGCTTTGCCTGTTCGGCGGTACAGTATTCATGGTTCCGTCTCCTGTTTATGTAAAAGCAAAAGATAAGGATTACTTCAGTCTGACTAAAGAAATACCGATGTTATTTATCCGCTCGCGTGGATATCAATATCCAACAGGATATTTTTCCGCAGAATATTCTCATATCTTTAACGTTCCCATTAAAAATTTTTTCAGACTTGGATATAAGCATATTATCGAAATTCCGGGAATCGAGTACATTTCACCCGGTTTTAACGGATTTACTAATTTTAAAGGATTTAACGGAATAAGCCCGGAGATATCGTTAGGATTATTCAGAATTGCCAACACCTTTACATTTTATACCCGCTACAGATTCAATGCTAAACCCGGTGAAGCGGGGAGGGAATTTCATGAATTCAATTTCGGGCTTTATTCCGGCTTCTTTGCGTTTTATCTTAATTAGTAACGCTGACATACATGTCTGCGATTTAGAATGGAATATTTAAAAAAAAAGGCGCACAAGCAAGACAGACTATGCTGTTGAAGTCCCAATTAAGAAATTAGAATTGTAACGAAGATATTCCCGTGATACTTAAAAATACGGGCAAATAAATCTATGCTAAATAAATATGGTCATTAAAACTTTTTCTGAAGAATATCTTGAACCGGCAGCAAAACTCTGCGGTATTAGTATGGAATTTGATGTCATGCCGGATTTTCTTTTACAAGAAAAAACCTTCAGCGATCCCGATTATAATTCCAAACTGACTTTGCTGGCATTCAATTCTGAAAATGAACTCCCGGCTGGATTTATACAGGGAATAATTAGAAATTTCCCCGCAGAGCCTAGTAAACCTTGGAAAAGAAAAAAGAAAAAAATTGGGTTTATCAAGCTTCTCTGCGTTCACCCGGACCAGAGAAGAAAAGGGATTGCATCCAAACTCTATGGGAAAATCGAGAAAAAGTTTATTAAAGCCGGTGTGAAATTAGTAAGAGTATATGAGTCGGCTCCAAATTATTTTATGCCGGGTATAGACCCGATGTATACTGAAGCCATTTGCTTCTTTGAGAGGAATGGTTTTAAAAAATTTGGTGATACGTCCAATTTATCTTCATATCTAGCAGAACAGAATTTTTCCACTGAAGAAGAAGAAAGCAGGCTTCAGAAAAAAAATATCATTTGTAAACGTGCAGAGGTAAGTGAAAAAAGGGCAGTTTTAGCTTGGCTTGAAAAAAAATTCCCGGAGTGGGTTCCAGAAGCATCGGAAGCTTTTAAAAATAAACCAGTGACTCTATTTATTGCGAGACATAAAGGAAGCGTTCAAGCTTTTTCCGCACATGAAGTAAATAATAAAGGGATTGGGTGGTTTGGCCCAATGGGTACTGATAAATCTCTCCATGGGCTGGGTATTGGAGGAATTTTATTAAGAAAATGCCTTCTGGATATGAAAGAAATGGGATATGTAAAAGCAATAATTCCTTGGGTAGGTCCAATTCCATTTTACATGCATTATGCAAATGCAAAAGTAGAACGTGTCTTCTGGCGCTACGAAAAAATTTTGGAATAAAAACTTTCATGAATTAATCCTACCTTACTATTATAATTAAGATTAATTTCAAATGATTAAATATTTCGCCGCTTTATTATTTTTTTCATTTAATATTTGGGCGCAAACCGGAAGAGTTACGGGAACGGTCACAGAAAACAGTGAGCCTGTTCCGTCTGTTAATATCTATTTGCAGAGCACAAAATACGGTACCGCAAGCAGGGAAGATGGAAGCTACGAATTGAACCGCATTCCGGCCGGAGAATATAAGATCAAATTCAGTTCCGTGGGTTATGAAACGCAGGTTTATGATTTAAATATTTTATCCGGCAAAACTTTAGAATTGAATGTGGAAATGAATTCTGTCCCGATTGAAGTACAGCAGGTTGAAGTTACAGGCTTCAAAAATCAGAACCAAAATGACACAAGAACCAGTTTAATTGATCTTAATCCTAAAAGCGCAAAAATTTTACCCGGAGCAGGTGAAGATGTGCTTCGTACTCTTCAGGCTTTACCGGGCGTTGTTGCACCGAATGATTTTTCTTCACAGCTCATTGTCAGGGGAAGCGGCCCCGATCAGAATTTAATTATAATGGATGATGTTGAAGTATTTAATCCCTACCGCCTGTACGGCGTAATAAGCATGTTTAATCCTGAAGCTGTATCAGACATAAATCTTATTACCGGTGGATTTCCGGCAAAGTACGGCGACCGGCTTTCCGCGGTTCTCGATGTTACAAACAGGGAAGGGGATAAAAAGAAATCTTTAAAGGGAATTATAAATGCTTCAATCGTTGATGCAAATTTAGTATTGGAAGGAAAAAATCCCGGCGGAATAACCGGAAGCTGGCTGGTAAATTCACGAAGAACTTATTACGATCTGATCGTAGAACCTTTTGTAAAGAATGCCGGACTTGTAGATGATAATGTTACTTTTCCAAACTTTTACGATGTACAGGCAAAACTGGTGCTCGGACCCTTCAGCGGGCATAAAATACTTTTAAATGGAATTTACTCACGGGACGGAGTAGATGTGGTTAGTCCGGAGAACCGGAAAACAGCGGACAGCGTGGGAGTTTTTAATGTAACTAAAAACGATATTGCAAGCATGGCTTGGCATTATTCTCCGAACAGCAAGGCACTTAATAAATTAATTTTTTCCTGGTACAGAAACGGCGGTGCAACCGATTTTGAATCTAAAATTCTGGATCCTTCTTTAAATAGAGATGATTTTGAAGATGTTGTCCCGGATACTTTATCCGGATATCTTTTAAATGTAAAGTTTGATGCCGATTTCACCTTTCGTAAATATTCAATAGACGATAAGTTTACATACGTTTGGGGCGAAAATATTTTTGAAGCCGGTGCAGGCGCCGATTTAATGCGGACTATCGTCGATTTCAGGTTTGATCTTGATCCCGAACTGCTCGCTTTCTTTGCTGCAAATCCTCAGTTCAGAGCTGTGCTTAGCGATATTAAAAATGTAAAAGATTATAACCGCTATAGGACGTATATTCAAAATAATTTTAAAATAGGAGAGCGGTTGTTTTTTAATCCCAGCTTAAGATTTGATTATTACGATATTCTGAATAAAATGTATTTTGCACCCAGGATTTCTCTTTCATATGCCCTGGACGAAATTACTACTTTACGTGCTGTCTGGGGAAAGTATTTTCAATCTCCCGGTTATGAAAAATTTCTGGATCAAAGCGTTTTGTTTGACTTTAGTGAAAGATACACAAACGATTTACAGGCGGAAAATGCTTACCACTACGTGCTCGGAATTGAGAGATGGTTAACAAATGAGTGGAATGCAAGAATAGAAGCTTACTATAAAGATTTTAATGATTTAATAATTCAGAAGAAAGTAACCGGATCTAATTATTTTACTGAAAGAATACCGGGGACAGATCCGCGGTATGCTGCCGGATGGACAAGACCGATTGCAGTTAAAGGAGATTCTTTAACGCAGATTCCTGTAAATAATTCATACGGGGAAGCTTACGGTTTGGAATTTTTTCTTTCAAAAAAAAATATAACCGGAAACAATAAACTTTCCGGCTGGATTTCCTATTCGCTGGCCTTTGCGGAAAGGCATGAACGTGAATTAAAAATTCCTTTCCGCTTCGATCAAAGACATACGGTGAATATTGTTCTTAATTATGAATTGAATAATTGGCTACAGCTTGGAATGAGATGGCAGTACGGTTCAGGTTTCCCGATTACACAGCCGGTTGATGTAGAGCCTAGAATAATTCTTGAAGATAATAACGGAGATGCTGTCCCGGAAACTCCATATTTTGCAACGCGGAGAAATTCATCTAATCAGGGGCAGCAGAGGGAAATAATTTACGATATCGATTATGGGGATAAAAGATTAAATGCCCGGAAGCCGCCTTACCACAGGCTTGATATCCGCATAACTGCATTTACAGATTTCTGGGGTATGAACTGGTCGTTTTATCTTGATGTAATAAATGTATATAACAGGAAAAATATTATCGGATACGATTATTTTGTTACTCCGGAACTTACTCTTGGAAGAAGAGCAAGCACAATGTTCCCGATTATTCCTACTCTGGGCTTCAGCACAAGGTTTTAAATTAAATATCGTTCAAAAGAAATGGTGCTAAAAAATAAATCGGTAGTTTCTTCCAATAACAGCAGCACAGCATCTGATAGTTTGCAAAAGCAGGTAGTCGATTATGGAATCAGAGGAAAATATAATTTTAAAAACAAACTGAATAATCTAACCGGAAAAGAATGGATCAGGTTCAGCAAATCCTGGTTTATTCACAAACCGCCGAGAAGGAAAGAAGACGAAATACTTCATCCTGCAAAGTTTCCTGAAACTTTAGTGGAGGAATTTATTTCATTCTTTACGAAAGAAGGGGACTGGGTTTTCGATCCGTTTATGGGGACAGGGAGCACATTAATCGCAGCCGCTAAGCTTAAAAGGAATTCAGCAGGGATTGAGCTTTCTGACAAATATTGGAAATCGGCGGCAAGAAGAGTCGAAAAAATACTTCATGATAAAAAGAGAATTAAAGGTGTCGCACTTAAAGGTTCTTCCGGGAATTTACATGAAATTCTTCGGAAGAATTCATTGAGCAATATTCTCTTTGATTTTGTAATCACTTCACCGCCGTACTGGAACCAGCTTGAAAGAAATACATTGAGACAAAAATCGAGGAAAGAAAAAGGCTTGTCAACAAATTACTCGAATAATAAAGATGATATCGGCAACATTAAAGATTACTGCGAGTTTATTGAGAAACAGGCTTTAATATTCGACAATGTTTTTGATTTTACAAAACCCAATGGTTATCTCACTATTATTACAAATAATGTTTATTTTAACGGTAAATTATATCCTCTTGCATTCGATACGGCTGTTTCTTTAACAAATCGCGGTGCTAAAAGCTGGGTATTGAAAGATGAAAAAATCTGGCTCCAGGATGATAAACCGCTGATAGCTTTGGGAGTTAATAATGCTTGGGTATCGAACAGGCATCATCAGTACTGCCTTGTATTTAGGAAAGAAGGACAAGGAAAAAGTAAAAAGTAAAAAGTAAAAGAAGTATAATCATAAAAATATTTTTTCTAAAAATTAAAGGGGATTACTTAAAATGAACGATTTAAATGAAAGATTGTTTAAATTTTCTGTAGATAGTATATTGTTTCTTCTGAAGATTAAGAATTTACCTGAGTACGCAATAATTAAATACCAATTAACAAAGGCATCTGCTTCCAGCGGGGCGAATTATGAAGAAGCTCAGGCAGCTTCATCAAAGCAGGACTTCCTAAATAAAGTGAGAATTGCTCGGAGAGAGATGAGAGAATCAAATTATTGGTTGCGAATTATTAATCGCATTCGGATTGGGGATATTAAAGAAGGTGCCCGACTCGCAGATGAATCGGAAGAACTAAAAAAGATTTTAGGTTCAATTGCAAGCAAAGTTGCTAAAGAAATTAGTGAATAACTTTTTCCTTTTGAGAAAGGTTTTTACTTTAAATTAACTTTTTACTTTTTCCTTTTAACTTTTTACTTGTTTATTTATCATGATCCAGACAGTATCCGAACTTACCAAACAAATCAAGCAGAACCTTGAAGAAGGATTCCAGCACGTTTCCGTTATAGGGGAAATATCAAACTTTAAACCCCATGTTTCAGGAAACTGGTATTTTAATCTGAAAGACTCCAATGCACTGCTCTGCTGCACTATGTGGAAAGGATTCAACAACTATGTCTTTTTCACGCCTCAGGATGGTATAAAGATTATAGCTAACGGAAAAATTACAGTGTATGCTCCGCGGGGATATTACCAGCTTGATGTTAAATCGATGAAGCCTGCAGGTTTGGGTGAACTGCAGTCAGCCTTTGAGCGTCTTAAACAAAAACTTGCAGGTGAAGGGCTTTTTGATCATCAGTATAAAAAACCGATCCCTTCATTTCCGCAAAAAATCGGAATTGTAACTGCAGTCGATGGAGCGGCGTTTAAAGACATGATAAACATTGCGGAAAGAAGATATCCTGCCGCCGAATTAATAATTGCACCGGCGCGTGTACAAGGTTCGGGCGCCGCCGAAAGTATTGTAAGAAGCTTGAAAGTTTTAAACGAAACAGACGGGATAGATGTTATTATTGTAGCAAGGGGAGGAGGCTCAATTGAAGATCTCTGGGCTTTCAATGAAGAAATTGTTGCCAGGGCAATATTTAAATCCGGAATTCCAGTTATAACCGGCATCGGGCATGAAATTGATTTTACTATAGCCGATTTTACGGCAGATTTAAGGGCTCCTACACCTTCCGCTGCAATGGAGCTTGCTACACCAGACAAGAATGAAATTCTTAATTTGCTGAACGATTTCCTGATTTCTTCCCGGCACAGAATGAATTTCATTCATAATCAATTCAAGAAAAGATTCGGTAAAATATCCGCTTCCTACGGATTTAAAGCCCCTATGGATCTTGTACGACGGAAATCCCAAATTTTTGATAACTTTATTTATATGCTTTTTCAGAACATGGAACGTAAGCTGTTAATTAAAAACAATAAAATAGCTCTGCTCACGAAATCCGTTGAAAATCATGATATTAGCAAAACATTGAAAAAAGGCTTTGTTCTTGTAAAACAAGATTCAAAGTTTGTTACACGTTCCGTATATTTCAATCCTGAAAAAAGCACTTTATTAAGATTTTACGATAACGATGTGTTCATTGGACCAAATGAAAAAGGAGGATAGATTTCCAGTTTTCTTTTCTCGCGAACAAATCTAGAACAATATGAGTCAAAAAAAGAATAGTACAATCACTCCGAACTTTGAAACTGATCTTGCAAGATTAGAAGAAATTTCTTCAATGCTCGAGGGAGATGAAATAGGGCTTGAGGAAGCTCTTTCTCTTTATGAGGAAGGAATTGAATTATCAAAAAAATGTATCGGCACTTTGAAGAATGCAGAGCTGAAAATAACCGAGCTGAAAAAACAAATAGACACATTAACATCCAGGCAGGACAAATTATTTGAAGAATAAATCGACTAAAGATGAAATTAATTTTAGAGATACCGGAGCTTTATAGAAATGTCAGGTACTGAAAAATATTCCATACTTTCGAAAATTGATTATCCGGGCGATATTAGGAAATTAGAGCTTCCGGAATTAAAACTTCTGTGCAGTGACATCAGAGAATATCTTATCGATACTATTTCTGAAGTCGGCGGGCATTTTGGCGGAGGCCTGGGAACAGTTGAATTGACAGTAGCCATTCATAAAGTATTTAATACTCCTGATGATTTGATAGTCTGGGATACCGGCCACCAGGCATATCCCCATAAAATTTTAACCGGCAGAAAAGAAGCGCTGAAAACAATAAGGCAGCTTAACGGCATAAGCGGATTTTTAAAGAGATCTGAAAGCGAATACGACACATTCGGTGCGGGACATGCATCTACTTCCATCTCTGCCGCATTGGGAATGGCTGTAGCAAGAGATTTTAAAAATGAAAAACGGAAAGTTGTTGCAGTTATCGGCGACGGTGCAATGACCGGCGGAATGGCTTACGAAGCAATGAATAACTCCGGAATAATTAAATCCGATCTGATCATCGTTTTAAATGATAATAATATGTCGATCGCACCGAATGTATGGCAGATCTCAAATTATTTTACCGAAATGATTGTACATCCCGAATACAATAGATTTAAAGGACAGATTTGGGATTTAACCGGGAAATGGGAACACTTCGGCGACAGGCTAAGAAAAATTGCTTCCCGGCTTGAAGGGGGAATTAAAGCTGTAATTACTCCGGGAATGCTTTTTGAGGCACTCGGCTTTAGATATTTCGGACCAATCAACGGTCACAACATTCATCAGCTTGTTAAAATTTTCGAGCAGGTGAAGGAATTCAAGGGTCCGATTATTGTTCATGCTATTACTGAAAAAGGGAAGGGCTATTCGCCGGCCGAAGAACATCTTCAAAAGCTTCATGCATCAACTCCATTTGATAAATTAACCGGCAAAGCATATAAAAAAGAAGGAGCTCGTCCTTCATTTACAGCAATTTTCGGGAATGCTTTGGTTGAGATTGTTAAAGAGAATCCTCTTGTAGTCGGGATTACCGGGGCAATGCCGGACGGTACGGGCCTGGATATCCTTCAAAAGAATTTTCCCAAAAACTATTTTGATGTAGGGATTGCAGAAGAGCATGCAGTTACTTTTGCTGCCGGACTTGCGACCCAGGGGATTATCCCCGTTGTTGCTGTTTATTCAACTTTTCTCCAAAGAGCATTTGATCAGATTATTCACGATGTAAGCCTTCAAAAGCTGCATGTAGTTTTTGTGCTTGACCGCGCTGGATTGGTAGGATCCGACGGTCCTACTCACCACGGCGCATTTGATCTTTCATTTTTAAGATTAATTCCTAATATGGTAATAATGGCGCCGAAAGATGAATCGGAATTAAGAGATATGTTGTATACAGCTGTTAGTTATAAAGGTGGTCCAATTGCGTTAAGATATCCGAGAGGTTCTGCGCTAGGTGTTCAATTGAAGGAAGGTTTCGATACTATTGAGATAGGAAAAGCCGAAATAGTAAAAGAAGGATCCGATACTGCGCTGCTCGCGGTAGGAACAATGGTTGATTATGCACTGAAAGCAGCTAAAGATCTTGAAGCAGAGGACATCAGCTGTGAAGTTGTAAATATGAGATTCATTAAACCTCTTGATTATACGATGCTTGATGAAGCAGCTGAAAAATTCGGCACAATTTTTACCCTTGAAGAGAATGCTTTAATGGGAGGATTCGGCAGCGGTGTAGCGGAATATTTCTCCGATAGGCAGTATAAAAATAATATTGTTAGGATCGGACTTCCGGATAAATTTATTGATCACGGTACGCAGCAGGAGCTTCACCATATTTTAGGAATCGATTCCGAAGGAATTGCAGAAAAAGTTTCCTTCGTTTTACATGACCTCAAAGAAAAAAAGAACAAAAACGCAGTTACTATTTAATGGAAAAAACTAAAATCGCCGTAATAGGTTTAGGCAGTATCGCGCAGCTAGTTCATCTCCCGAACCTTTCAAAAACAAACAATGCAGTTATAACTGCAGTTGCAGAAATTGATAAAAACCGTCTTAACACTATAGCAGATAAATTCAGCATTCCCGAAAGATATACTAATTATAAAGAGCTTCTTAAAAAAAGCGAAGTTGACGCGGTAATAATCGCTACTCCTACAAGCACTCACAAAGAAGTGGCAATTGACTGCTTAAAGGCAAAGAAGGATGCGCTTGTTGAAAAACCTCTTGCCAGGACTTATGCCGAAGCTAAATTTATTGCCGATACGGCAAAAAGGTATAAGAAAAAATTAATGGTAGGAATGAACCTCCGCTACAGGCCTGATGCAATGATTTTAAAAAGTCTTTTGGGAAACGGCGAGATAGGCGATCCGTTTTATATTAAGTGCGGGTGGATACGACGGCAGAGCAGCAGCGAAAAATGGTTTACGAAAAAAGCGGATTCGGGCGGCGGAGTAATAATCGATCTTTCTATTCTGCTCCTGGATCTTTCACTCTGGCTTCTTGATTATCCGCCTGTAGAAACCGTAACAACACATTCGTTCTATGAGAATACTAAAAAAGTGGAAGATACATCGGTCAGCTTTCTAAGGTGTAAAAATTCAAAATTAATTAATATCGAGACAAGCTGGTCTCTTCCCGTTGAGAAAGATTTATTTTATCTGAATGTTTACGGGACAAAGGGGATTGCAAGGTTAAATCCGCTACGGCTGTTTAAAAAAATAGAGGAACAGATGATGGATTTATCCCCGCTTCAGACGGAAAGCTCGGTACACTTGTTCAGAAAATCGTATCAGAATGAATTGAAAAGCTTTATGGGGGCAGTCCGGGGGTTGCATCCTGTATTTTCCTCAGGCGATGAAGCGCTTTCCAGAATGAAGGTAATTGATTCAATGTATGAATCTTCTTTGGAGAAAAAAGAAATAAGACTTTAGTAAACCTGCTTCAGCCTTTTAATAATGAAGATTTATCCCGCCGAATGTGACAAACCCGGGCATCGGATAGCCGTAATTGATATAATATTTTTCATCCGTCAGGTTTTCCGCTTTCAGAAAAAAATCTAAATATTTATTTACTTTATATGAAAGCCGTGTGTTGAGAAGCGTGTAATTTTCTTTTACTCTTGCAGGCGTAATTTGCGTATATAAATTATTTATATGCTGTAATGAAAAATTAATTGAAAGATTATCCCACCTGTAAGTAGTGCTGAAATTCAGCTGCTGTTCCGGTGCGGCCAGCAGAGGTTCTTTCATGGAGATGTAGCTGTAATTAAGCTGAGCAGTTAAATTTTCCAGGAAGATTAAGTTTCCTGAGAATTCAATTCCCGTATTTGAAAATGAACCAGTATTTTCATTTCTCGGTCCCCCGGGACCAAAAACTGTTCTTATAAGATTTTCTCCCTCGGCTCGATATACATTCAATTCCACAAGAAAACGATTATTAAATAATTTTTGGAGAATTCCTAATTCATAATTTATCATTCGTTCAGGCTTCAAATCTCCATTTGCAGGAGGAAACAGGTAAAGTTCTCTTATTGTCGGACTCCTGAAACCTTTTGCAACTGAGGCTTTCAAAGTTGTTGAATTGTTTAAATTATAAGCCACTCCTCCGGAGGGAACAGGTTCATTTCCATAAACGCTGCTTTGTTCAAGCCTGAAGCCGGCGTTCAAAATAAGCTTATCGAAAAATGTCTGCTGTATTAAACCATACCCAGCAAGCTCCCATAAAGTTGTATCTCCAAATACCACCTGGTTTTCAGCTACTCCTCCGTATCTTTTATAATCTATCCCGAGAGTTATAGTATTATTCTGGGAAAAATTAAATGACTGGTATATTACAGTGCCGAAATTTTTATCTTCCGAATGGAATCCATCGGTTATATCGTGCTCCCCGTAATTGTAAAAAAATCTTGCGGAGCCGTTTGTGTTATCAAATTTATTATCGATTGAAACGGAGCCCATTCCGCGTATAATATCGATTGCTTCTCCGGCAATTGAGTTTTCAAGTCCAGGATCGGCGGCTTTAAATTCTGCTATGCTGAAATCGGCATTTAAATTAAAATTATGAGAGATGATGTAGCCCGAACGGATGTAGCCGTTATTTATTTTAAAATCGGAGGAATCGCGGTGTCCGCCGGTCTGGTCATGATTGAATGAAGCAAAAACAGAGAAACTATTTTTTTTGAATCCGGCATTCAGCATATACTTTTGTGTATTATAAGATCCAAACATTGAACGGGCATTTGCATTAAAACCATCTTCCTTCTGCATTTTGGTAATGATGTTTACTACTCCGCCCATTGCATTAGTACCGTATAAAGTTGATGCGGGTCCGCGGATAATTTCAACCTTTTCCACATCGGACGCAATATAAGCATCGGGCAGCGGATGGCCCATAATACCCATAAACTGCGGATTTCCGTTCAGCAGGATAAGCGTTTGAGTATTGGGATTACCGCCTGTGCCTCTTATATTTATCGAACCTGCGGAACCTGTTGCAACACCGAATCCGGAAATTCCTCGTTCCGTTATAAAAATTCCGGGCACCTGTTCACCCAATACAGGCAGCAATGCTGATTCGGAGCTTTCTTCAATCTGTCTCCGAGATATTACCGATACTGTAAGCGGCACGCTGTTCCGGCTGACTTCGGTTTTTGTACCGGTTATAATGATTTCTTCAAATACTACGGTGTCTTTTAATGTTTGCTGTGCCTGAAGCGTATATAATGAAATTAAAAGAAGCAGGATTGTTAAAGGATATCGTCTATTTATTTTCATTTATATTATCTCATTATTTGGAGTGTTATTAAATAAAAAAACGTGCTACCCACGATTAAAAAAAATTAATCCGCCCTGCTCATAGTCAATTTTCCATGCTGGATTCCTTTAACTGCTTTCAGCTTGTCGGAAAGCTCAGTTAAAGTTTTTGCTATCCCCTTTACTGCAATTACATCCAGGCTGTGATCGGAATCCAAATGAAAATGCTGAATAGATAAAATTACAGAATTGTAGCTATGCTGGACATTTGTAAGGTTATTAAGAATATCCCGTTTATTGTGGTCGTATACAAGAGTAATGGAACCTGCAACAATATTATTGCACTGCCATTTTTTTTCAACTAGGTTATTATTTATAAGCTGCCTTATTGCCTGGGATCTGTTTGCAAAATGATTATCAACAACATACTCATCAAGAGAATCTAATAATTCATGTTCAAGAGAAACGCCGAACCGGACCACCGCCATAGTGTTACTTTTTTTAAATTCTTGTTACTTAAAAATATTTAATAATCCGCAACTTTCAAAAGATATTAGTACAAAAAGGTGAAATTTCTACTGTTCTTTTGTAACATCATTTAATCCTTTTTTTACTTCTTCTTTAGAAAAATTTCCTTTTTTTAAGTCTTCGTCACTCAAGATTTCAAGTCTCTTATAAAAATTTATTCCCTCATTTTCTATATCAATATAATTTAATTTTTTAAGATTAAATAATTCATTCTCGGCTTTATCAAATTTGCAGGCAAGTGCGTAAAATTTAAACAGCTTGAATCTTATACCGGGTGATATTTCATCATCCTCAATTTTCTCAACAATTTTTTCAATGTCCGTAAAATAATCGGCAAATAATTCAATGGAGTTCTTATTGCTCAACAATCCTTCGAGATATAAACTCAGTGCTTTTTTATACTCATTTTTAACTTCAGAATTGTTCTTGTTTTCTATTTCCTTTGCTCCGGCTCTTTCCTTTAATAATTTACCTACGACAAAACATTTCACACCGGTCATTTCGTTGTCTTCTGAAATTTTTATAAGGGAGATTATATCATTATCCGACAATGCACTTAGGAAATTATAGTCTAAACCGGTTATTCCTGTCAGTGCAGAATCTATTTCTTTAAAAGCAGTACGGTAATCTCCAGTTTCTACATTGAAAAGAATTTTTGCAAGAACTCTTACGAGCTGCTCTATCATTCTCATTATATAATCTTGCCGGATCATAAATTCATGAAACTAACATTATGTTGAAAAATCTATTTCTTCAACCAAAAACCATTCTCCGTTTATCAATTTAAATTTATATTCATAATAAATTCCGCTGCCTATTCCTCTCAAAAGAATTGTTGAATTATCAAACTCTTCGTTTATAATATCTCCGTTATGAATAAAAGAAAAATAATTGCTCCCGAAAAAATTCATGGTAAGAACATCTTTTTCCGGCAGATAAACTGTAGTGTCTTCATATGTATCAAAATTTAAAAATGAACTTTTGAGGGGATATTTAATATGCCTCTTCTGGTAGATTGAATCTTTGGAAAATTTTATCAAAAATGGTATAAAATATTTGTAGGAACCATTTTTTAATTCCTCGATCTCTTTCGAGACCAGAAGCCATAAACCGTCTTCTTTTGAAAAATTATAGTTGACTGCTTTATTGCCGGAGGGTGAAATTACCGAATAAATCTTTTTGTCAAATAGATCTTTATCGAATTCGTTAGTTTCAACACTGTCGGCGTCGTAAATATGAATTGTATAATCCGATTCAAAATAAAATTTTTCATTGAGCATTTCTTTCTGCTTCACCCGGCTGCTTCTGTAATTTTCGTCGGAAAGAAATTTATAAAAGAAATCGTAAAAATTATTTCCGCCGGTTGCTGGAGTTTCACCGGATTCAATTGTGTCGGATGCACCGTTTTCCTTTAAATCTTTGTCTCTTTCCGATTTGCAGCCCGCCAAGAAAAGTATGAACAAAAAGCTGATAATTAATTTCATATTCCCTCCGGAAAATTAAAATTTTCCCTTGATGGAATTTACAACTAAATAAAACTATTTAAGCCGGAAAAGCTCTAAATAATTATTAAAAATATTCGATAATACGGTAAGAATTTATTTCCTGCATCAACTAGTTTTAATTGTTTCGGAAAAAATGAGATTCTTTACTGTACTACTTATTCTGCTTTCAATGATGGAATTCAAGGTTTTTCCCCAGGAAAATATTTTTGAGGGGGTAAATCAAAGTCTCAATATCCCTCCCGGTCTCATTTCAAAAATCGGCAGCGGTGAGCTGCTTCGGATTATTCAGCATAAAATTAAACTGAATTCGGAGCAAACCTCGGAAAAGGATTTTAAGAAAGAAGATAATGCTAATCAGTTTATTAATCTGATTATTTACTTATCGCAAAATCCATC
>DAISZW010000199.1:0-6011 GCA_036824595.1 Ignavibacteriaceae bacterium | reverse complement strand
ACTGCGAAACCGAGGAATGCAATGAAGAAAAAGATAAACTGAAAGATTCAAGCAAGGTTAAAGCAAGCATTTTCACTGAGCTGATGTACAGGCATTGGGATCAATGGAGAGGAGAGAAGCGCAGCCACTTGTTTTTTTACGATGTAGGTAAAAATGAATATTTCGATCTTACACCGAAAAGTGAATTCGATGTCCCGCCGGTTGCATTGGGGAGCAATAATGATTTTGCATTTTCACCTGACGGAAATCAGGCTGCATTTGTAATGAACACCGACGAGTTCCTTGCCTCGAGCACAAACAATGATATTTTTATAATTGATCTGAAGAATGTTAAGAAAGGTACTGCTGCCTCTTATAAAAGAATTTCACAAAGCAAAGGGAATGATTATCAGCCCGTTTACTCTCCTGATGGAAAATATATTGCCTTCATATCTTTAAGAAGAGCCGGATTTGAATCGGATAAGCATGATATAATTCTTTATGATAGAAAAAGTGAAACTTTAAAATCTTTAACTGAAAATTTTGATATTTCTGCCGATCAGATAGTATGGTCAGACGATTCAAAATACATCTATTTTAATGCAGATAAAGAGATTAATAAAGAGATATTTAAGATTGATATAGCTACAGGAAATGCTGAAACCCTTTTGTCCGATTTTGTTAATTCGGATATTATTTTATCGAATGATGGGGAAACCATTTTCTTTAAGCGGCAGAATTCGATGATGCCGCATGAAATTTTTTCTATGGCTAACGATGGAAAAAATGTTAGACAGATTACCTCTTTGAACCAGGAAAGATTATCAAAAATTGAAATGAATCCTGTTGAAACTTTCTGGTCGGATGGTGCGGAGGGAACTAAAGTTCAGTCCATACTTGTTAAGCCTCCTTTTTTTGATCCGGATAAAAAATATCCGATGGTTTTTTTAATACACGGCGGACCCCAGGGAAACTGGCCGGATGAATTTCATTACCGCTGGAATCTTCAGCTATTTGCTTCTAAAGGATATGTAATAGTTGCACCGAATCCGCGCGGCAGCACCGGGTACGGACAAAAATTTACCGATGAAATCTCAAAAGACTGGGGAGGGAAAGTCTATACCGACCTTATGAACGCCTGCGACTATGCTTTTTCAAATTTTAATTTTATTGATAAGAACAATACGTTTGCAGCGGGAGCATCTTACGGCGGATATATGATAAGCTGGATCGAGGGGCACACTGACCGCTTCAATGCGTTGGTTTGCCACGATGGTGTCTTCAATTTAGAAAGCAGTTACGGCACCACAGAAGAGTTATGGTTCCCCGAATGGGAATTCGACGGAGCCCCATGGGAAAGCCGGGAGATTTATGAAAAATGGTCTCCTCACAGATTCATTCATAATGCAAAAACACCTATGCTGGTTATTCATGGAGCAAATGATTTCCGGGTTTCAGAGGAGCAGGGATTCCAGTTGTTTACATCACTTCAAAAACTCGGTGTTGAAAGTAAGTTCCTATATTTCCCCGACGAAACTCATTTTGTAACTAAGCCTCAAAATTCAAAACTATGGTGGAATACAATTTTTAATTGGTTTGATGAACATAAAAAAACGGAGATGCAATGAACGGTAAAGAAATATATGAATCTACAGATTCGATTTTTGACGACAACGTGAAAAACGGTGAAGAATTAGATCCGCTTGGAAGAGTATCCGAATATGATACAAAAGAAAAAATTCATTTTGTTGAAGAAAATCTTTGGAGTAAACTTCAAAGAGCAGGCAAAAAAATTTCCTTTGCAAAAGACATTTTAGCTTTATTCAATTATATGAAAGATCCTGCTGTATCCTGGCACAGAAAAGCAATAGTGGTTGCAGCATTGATTTATTTTATCGTACCGATTGATGCAGTTCCGGATATTTCCCCATTAATAGGTTACCTGGATGATATGGGCGTAATCGCTGCTTTGTTAAAATTTCTCGGGAGTGAAATTCTTCCTTATTATAAAGCAGGCTACCGCTCTTAACTCTTATGAATTTTAAACTGAAAAAGAGCGAAATACTTTTTAAAGGAAAAGTTTTTGACCTTCAGGTAGATGAGATAGAATATAACAGCGGTAATACCGGAATAAGGGAAGTCGCCGTTCATCCGGGGGGAGCAGTAGTTGTACCGGTGACAAATGAAAAAAAAATTATATTAATTTCTCAATTCAGATATCCGCTTCAGAAAATGCTGCTTGAGTTTCCTGCCGGGAAACTGGAAAAAGGGGAAGACCCTTTCAATTGTGCGGTTCGTGAACTGCAGGAAGAAACGGGATACAAAACAAACAACATAATAAAACTCGGGTCAATTTTTACAACACCGGGATTTTGTACAGAAGAGCTTCATATATACTTAGCTAGAGAATTAGTACATGGAGAATACAGCAGGGAAGAAGGGGAATTCGGGATGGAAATTTTTGAATATTCTTTTGAGGAAGTTGAAAATAAAATAGTTAACGGGGAAATTATGGATTCCAAAACAATCTGCGGAGTTTTTCTGGCTAAAAAATTTTTAGCTTATTAAAAAGAATAAATTAATTAATAACAAGCGGATAGGGGGTTAAATTTATGAAGCTTCACTTTTCATTTGCATCTAAATAAATTAAATTATCAGCCAAATTTGGTTTGATTATGTTGAAATCTCTGGTAGTACAGGATTATGCTCTGATAGAAAATATCTCCGTTGAATTTGGCAAAGGCTTAAACATTATTACGGGGGAAACCGGAGCCGGGAAATCAATATTGATTGATGCAATGAGTCTCTTGCTTGGAGAACGTGCTGCTGTAGAAATCGTAAGGAAAGGCGCATCCAAATCTGTTGTTGAAGGAATATTTGAAGCTGATTTCAATTCAAAAGTCCCGTTTACGGAAAAAGTAAAAAAGGTTCTTGAAGAGAATGAGATTGATCTACTGCCGGAGCTGATCATCCGGAGAGAAATTTCTCTTAAAGGAAATAACAGATGCTTTGTAAACGACACACCTGTCCCCCTAACCGTTATAAAAGAACTCGGCAATCTGCTCGTTGATCTGCACGGGCAGCACGACCACCAGTCTCTGCTTAGAACCGAAACTCACATAGATTACCTCGATATTTTTTCAGGAACCGAAGAATTGCTTAATGAATACAGAACCCATTATAAAGCCCTCTCGGATCGAAAAAAAGAACTGCAGTCTTTAAGAGAAAAAGAATTGCTTTTGAAGGAAAAACAGGAAATTTATTTATTTCAAATTAAAGAGATTGATTCCGTATCTCCTGAAGAAGATGAAGAGGAGAAGCTGATTGAAGAATTAAAAATTCTCGAGAATTCCGAAAAATTGCTTGAG
Organism: Ignavibacteriaceae bacterium; assembly: GCA_036824595.1. Classification (GTDB taxonomy): domain Bacteria; phylum Bacteroidota; class Ignavibacteria; order Ignavibacteriales; family Ignavibacteriaceae; genus DATKLQ01. Next base: position 2,664 of record DAISZW010000199.1, on the reverse strand, counting down.
ATGACTGACTCAATTTATTTTAAGCTGTATGAATCTGAGGATTCAGTAATCGATTCGTTAAATAAAATACAAAAAGGGATTGAAGAATTAGCGAGGATTGACAAAACTTTTGCCGATTCGCAAAATGAGTGTGATACGGCTTTAGCCCTGTTGAATGATATCTCCGGTTTTATCCGGAACTACAGGTCTAAAATATATCTGGAGCCCGATTATATTGAAAAAATAAGAGAGAGGCTTGGTTCATTAAATCTTTTAAGAAAAAAATATGGAGGAACAATAAAAGCTGTTCTTGAACACCGGGAAAAAATCGGGGAAGAAGCTGAACTTGCAGAGAATTTTTCGGAAAGAATAATTCAATTTGAAAATGAAATTAAGAATTTAAGGATGAAGTGCGGAGAATATGCAGAGAAAATATCAAAGAAAAGAATAGAATCGGCAAAAAAAATTCAGAAGGAAGTTCAGTCCATTCTAAACGAGTTAGGCATTTCTAATTCAAAGTTTCTCGTAAGCATTAAACAGCAGGAAGCTGATACCGGGTCGGATAATTTTATCCTGGTTAATGAAAAAGCATATGCCTTTAATTTCCATGGTTATGATGAAGTGGAATTTTTTATTTCTACAAACATCGGCGAAGATACAAAGCCTCTCGCAAAAGTTGCATCCGGCGGAGAAATTTCGCGGATCATGCTTGCATTAAAAACTTCGCTTGCTAAAAATGATAAACTGCCTCTGCTGATTTTTGATGAGATTGATACGGGCGTAAGCGGAAGAATAGCTCAAAAAGTTGGACAGGCATTGAAGTCCCTTGCTCAATACCATCAGATTATTGCAATTACACATCTTCCTCAGATAGCCGGTTTAGCTGAACATCATTATGCCGTTGAAAAGAAGACTTTTGAAAATAGGGTATTCAGTTCTTTAAAGAAGCTGAAAAATGAAGAAAGAATAAGAGAAATAGCAAAACTAATGAGCGGAGAAAAGATTACCGATTCGAGTTTAAAAGGGGCAAAAGAACTAATGGGAATATAATAAGCAGAAGAATATCAGAATATATTCTTTGGCATGAAAGTAGTCTTTATTGTAAGTTGCAAATGCTGCGATTTTGTTAATATTCACGTACTTACGTTATGCATTATATTTTATTAAAATTGTTTTTTCAATATGAATATTAATAATTCTCAAATTACCGCTATTCATCAAAAAAATAAAAATATTTTTTGGAGGGTTCAATGAAAAAAATTCTTACAGTTATTTTTATTTTATTACTCTTTTCTCAAACTTATTTTGCGCAAATTGAAGACAGGTTTGCGGCTTTGGCGGAGGACAATGTTAAAGAATATGTAAAACCATTCGTTACATCTTTAGGAGTTGCTATGAACTCGGGGGCATTTTACACTGCAAGTGTTCCAAAATTTTTCGGTTTTTCTTTCAGCATACGTGCAATGCTTATTTTAGTTCCGGATGATCAGACGACATTTACGCCTACCTTTTCTGTTCCCGGTTATTCTACAAATAAACCAACTGCCACAATTTACGGCGATAAAGGGAGTGCCTATGCCGGTCCAAACGGCTATATAACTACACCTCCCGGAATAAATACGACTTCACTACCAATGGGATATCCTCAAATCAGCGCAAGTCTATTGGGTACAGAAGTGATGCTCCGTTATCTGCCAAAAATTTCAATTGCCGAGGATAGTGAACTTGACATGTTCGGTATAGGCGTAAAGCATAACATAAGTCAATATATTCCACTATTTCCCATTGACCTGGCTGTACAGTTTTTATACAACAGGGTTACAGTAACCAATTTGATTGAATTAAAGAATACCGCTTTCAATGCGCATGTATCTAAAACTTTCGGAATTATTACGCCCTACTTCGGATTACAATATGAATCAACTTCTATGGATCTTGATTACACGATTAATGGTGATGCAACCAGCGGCGATCCTGAATTACAGGCAGACAGGGAAGTTAAAGCAAGCGTTGATGGAGATAATGCTTTCAGGGCTGTCATTGGTGCATCTTTAAAACTTGCAGTTATTGTATTGAATGCAGACGTTAACCTTAGTTCGCAGACTGTTATTTCGGGCGGATTAACATTTGAATTTTAATTAAAAAAAGTCTCACAAAAGGAGATCAAATGAAAAAATATATTTTACATAACTTACTGTTTGTCTTTGCTGCAATTGCGGTATTTACATATTTAAGCTGCGATAAATTCGATACATTTCCTTTAAATATTCCGATGTCGGTTGAAATAATTTCGCAGGGATCGAATTCACCTATTGTAGAGTCTGAAGTATTCTGCCTGAATAACGATCAGGAATTTCAGGAATATCGGGACAAGATGAAAAAAGTCACATTCATTGAAGCAGCATGGAGAACAAAAGCAGTTTCTGCTAATCTGCAGGGGAATATAACTTTAAGCCTAAGGGACGGCAATGGAAATTTACTGTTTACTAAAACTTTGCCTGGTGCTGATCCGGCAGCATATAAGGCTCCGAATCAACCATACGTTCTTACGCTATCAGCAAATGAGATACAATTAATTAATACTTACTTGGAGCAGGTTTTTTCCCAGGGGAACCAAAGCTTTTGTTTCCAAGCAACCGCTACCATTACCGCTACCAGCGGATCAACGCCTTATCTGGTAGATGG
>DAISZW010000198.1:4373-6011 GCA_036824595.1 Ignavibacteriaceae bacterium | reverse complement strand
GACAAATGTCGTAATAGTAAGTAAGTAAAAGATTCGCATTTGTTGGAATTCTTCACACAATAATAGCGGATTTTTTATGTACAGGCAGTTTTTAGGGGTGGCATGTATATTGTTTCTCACGTATGTGTTTTATTTTGTTAAAAAAACCACAAATATATTATTAACCTAAAGGATGAAAATGCTTGGATTTGTGAAAACGGATAAAGACTATCGCCTTAGGCCAACCGGCGGAGATATTATCCGCAAAAAGAAAAAGGTGTTGAACATCGTATTGATTGTATTTGGAATTATTGCTTTTGCAATTTTAAACCTGGTTCTTTACAGTCTGACTGCTGTTTAACTCCGCCGGGGAATTCCTCTTCAAATCCCGGAATTCCCCTTCTCTTTCTCGTATCCCAAATAAAATACTTCTCACCCTAAAATATTAATATAACTGGAAAGAATTCATTCTTAGTCTAGTAAAAAGAAAATTCTAATGCAGCATAATGCAGCTTAATGCTTTCGCTTAATCAGCATTGAAAAGATAACATAATGGGATACTAAAAGCGCAGGCATAAAGAAAGTGGGTATAAACCAGAAGGTGCCAAGTTTATATTGCGTAATGTCTAATATATAAAATTGAATCCACGCATAAATTACCATAACTGTCCCTACGATATTAAATATCCAGACCAGGTAAATGCTTCCCCGCAGCTGCACTGTTAATCCTACCAGGCATGCTACGGCAAATGCAGCTATAAAGTATTCTCCGAAAGCGTAATGGTTCACAAACGAGCTTTGAATATCGGAATCTACTATTGAGGGGATTAATATTGTTAAACCGATATGACGAAAGGAATGAATGAAAAGTACAACTACAAGCGCCTGTGAAAGTCTTAGGTTGGATAATCTTGGACCCACATACCATTTCATTATCAGGAAGTAAACTACTAAGCTTAACAGTATCTGCAAACTGAAAATCTGCAAGTTGCTCATGTAAGATGTCCTCCTGAATAATACCTGCTTAATATTCCACACAAAGGGAATATTTTTGAAAATTTCCGTAACTAAATATAATTAATTTTTGTTTGCGTGGGACTGAAAGGAAGCCATAGGGTCAATAAAAAATGGAAGGATCAAGAGAAGGAATAATTTCTCTTAAACCTTCCGTGCTTAAATGTTAATCTTTTAATTTTCACCCATAGTTTTTTCGTCCATAGATTGTTCCATCTCCATCCAGGGATTCATGTCGGTATTCCAGGTTTCAGCCTTAATCTTGAGAGAGCCGTCATCTTCTTTCTGATAAACAGTCAGGTATTTCCCATGATCATTTACAGGCTCCTTCATGTTTGGCATTTCCATAGTAATTTTATAAGTGCCTATTTCATATAATAAATCACCGCTGCCGAAAACATCCGTTGTCTCCAGTTCGAATGACTTAATTTTCATACCGGATTTCTGATCTTCAATCGAACGCTTTTCCAGATCTTTCTTTCCCTTTAGCATCTGCTGATAGCTTGGAAGTGAAATTGCGTCTTCGGCATAATATTTTAATGCACCTGTATAATCACCGCTGACCATGTACTTTTCAATTTCGGCATTTATATCGTTGATCATTTGTTTCTCCTGCGACATATCCGACTGAGCCGAAATCTTTGA
>DAISZW010000198.1:0-4273 GCA_036824595.1 Ignavibacteriaceae bacterium | reverse complement strand
TTGATGCTTTATTAACTCAATACTTCTTTATAATTTTAAGCCGTTATAAATCATCTTCATGTTTTAATGAATACTGTCGAATTAATTAGAAAAAAAAGAGACGGGGAGACATTATCTGAAGAAGAAATTAATTTTTTAGTCTCTTCATTTACAAAGGATAAAATCCCGCCTTACCAGTTCTCAGCATTTTTAATGGCAGTTTATTTTAAGGGAATGAATGTTGAAGAAACATCTTATCTTACCCGGGCGATGCTGAACAGCGGAAAAATTGTGCGGCTTTCTTCTATAAAAGGAAGTAAGATCGATAAGCATTCAACCGGAGGAGTAGGAGACAAAACATCTTTAATTGTGGCACCAATTGCCGCCGCTGCCGGAATTAAAGTCCCGATGATCTCCGGAAGAGGGCTCGGGCATACAGGCGGAACTTTGGACAAGCTTGAATCGATCCCGGGGTTTAAAACTAATCAGAATCTAAAAAAGTATAAATTAATATTAAAAAAATGCGGTGCAGTGTTGATAGGTCAAACTAAGGAGATAGCTCCAGCCGATAAATTAATATATGCTCTCCGCGATGTCACAGCTACCGTTGAATCTATTCCGCTGATTACGGCGAGCATTATGAGCAAAAAACTTGCAGAAGGAATTGACGGATTGGTTCTCGATATAAAAACGGGAAATGGAGCATTTATGAAAGATGAAAAAGATGCGGAGGAACTTGCTTTTTCCTTAATTAAAACCTCGAAAGATTTTAATAAAAAAGTAATAGCTTTTATAACGGATATGAACCAGCCGTTAGGAAATTATATCGGCAACTGGCTGGAAGTTTATGAATCAATTAAAGCCCTCCGGGGAGAATTTGCAGAAGATTTATTGGAACTGAGTACAACATTATCGGGTGCGATGATATTCCTGGGGGGAAAAGCGGGATCCATCGATGAAGGGAAAGAAATTTCAATGAGTCTTGTAAAAAACGGGAAAGCATTTGATAAGCTCCTGGAGATTGTAAAACTTCATGGGGGAGATTTAAAGTTCATTAAGGAACCGGGTAAATATCCCAAATCAAAAGTAGCTGAAAAGATAATCTCTAAAGAAGATGGATACGTAAGTGAAATAAATACTTATGAACTCGGAACAGCGGCCGCGGAGCTTGGTGCCGGACGAAAGAAGCTGGGTGATAAAATTGATCCTAAGGCAGGTATAATCTTTAAAATTAAAATAGGCGACAAAATTAAACAAGGTGATGTAATTGCAGAACTTTTTTCCGGTTCTGACTCAAAGATTGAAAATGTTAAAAAGAAATTTCACCGCCTAATAAAGTATTCTGCGGAAACCGTTAAAGCTCCGGAGCTTATAAAAAAAGTATTCAGCTGAAAAACTAAAAATGTAATTTAAAGAAATAAACCTTTTGGTAAATTTCTCTTTAAAATGGCTATTTGCTTTTTAAGATATCCCTGATCTCCGTAAGAAGAATTTCTTCTTTAGAAGGAGCCGGCGGTGCAGGCTTCTCTTCTTCTTTTCTTTTCATCATGTTTATTGCTTTTATTAACATAAAAACTACAAAGGCAATAATCACAAAATCGATTATAGTAGTTATAAACGCACCGTATTTTAAAGTAACTGCCGGTGTATCTCCCACTGCCGGTTTTAATATAACAGCCAGATCTGCGAAATCAACATTGCCTAGAAGCAGCCCGATAGGCGGCATAATAACATCTTGTACAAATGAACTTACAATTTTTCCAAAGGCAGTTCCTATAATAATACCTATGGCCAAATCGATCATGTTTCCCTTGACTGCGAACTGTCTGAATTCTGACATTATTGACATACTTTTACTCCCTCTTAATTAGAAATATTAAAATAAAGTATATGTTAATCCTAGTTGAAGTGCCTCTTTTAATTGAGTTTTTCTTGTTTGACTTATTTCATGAATCAAAAGGACATTAAAATTCACATTAATATATTCATTCACTTTTGCCGTTAAAATATTATCCCAGCGTACATCCCATACATCAAAAGAATCGAAACGGGAAAACAATCTGAGCTTGCTGTTCAAAAGCATATTTTCCATTACAACCTGTTCAACTTCTGTAACCGATTCAATACCGGTATCGAATTTAAATGATTCGATTTCGTCTGGAGTCTCAGGGTCATCCGAATAGTATTTGAACTTATCCGTGATAGTTTCCTGGAATGCAAGACCAAGCCTCGTACTGAATCCTTTCAATTTGTTATATGTGAAGCCCAAACTTTGGGTAATATATGCGGGATCAAAAAAAGCTGAAGTTTGGAATGTTGAATCTTCATATTTGTAACCATTCCCAATTACAGTCCGTATGGTATTACTAATGTAAGGATCTACAGCCCATCCAATTGACCTGGAGAGAAAATTTTCCAAATACAGCTCATTATCGTTTGTTCTAAAATCATCACTCCCCAATTTTGTCCGCCCGTAAGCAAGTTTCAGGCTGTTCTTAAATTGCCACGGATCGGAAAAATAGTTCAGGGCAAAATTTCCTAGCAAAGTAAACGAAATTGCATTCTCGCCACCCTGCGTCCAGTTGCTTAGTGCTACTTGATTAAGGTTTAATCCGGCCACACCGGAAGGAAGCCATTGTTTCTGCGGTAAGGAATCTGTTTGAGCATACAATCCCGCAGTTAAAATAAAAAAAAGTAGAAACTTCTTCATTTAACACTCGATTTTATTCAAAGAACTTTAATAATGATACAAATATAGTACAAATCTTCGATTAGAAAATAATGTTTAAACATTAAGAAGCAAACCATTTTTTAATTATTAAGAAAAGTATTGGGATGCAATCGTCTGATTGGCAAACGGTTGAAATTAAATTTTAAAGAAGCAGTTATCTCTTTATGATCGATCTTCCTCAGCAGATATTTTCTCGGAAGAATCTGAATGCGGCTCTGAATTTAGAAGTGCCTGGATCAAGTCTTCCATCTTAAACGGTTTGACAATGTAGTCTTCCATTCCGGAAGAAAGGTATTTTGCATGATCATCCTTCATTGCATTTGCAGTCATTGCAATTATCCGGGGCTGCTGATCCTGAGGAAATTGTTTTCTAATCTCTATTGTTGCCTGAACTCCATCCATTTCAGGCATTTGAATATCCATTAATATTACATCGTATTTCTGACGTTTCATTGCATCAATTACTTCTAGTCCGTTAAATGCAATATCTGCACGGTAACCGATTCTCTCTAGAAATCTTAATGCTACCTTCTGGTTTATTATATTATCTTCGGCAAGCAGAATACGAAGAGGATGTTTTTGACCAATATCCGCATCGAACACTAAAGGAGTAGTATCGACCTGTTTTATGCTTTCCTGATTTTTTGTAAGGACGGTTATTAAGGCATTATGCAGGTGAGATAATTTAATCGGCTTAGTAAGAGTTGCAGCGAAAACTGATAAATCTGTTTTCCTTTCACGGTATCCATAAGATGAAAGAAGAATAAGCGGCAGATTTCTATATGCTTCCAGTTTTCGTATTTCGTCTGCCAGCATATGCCCATCCATTTCAGGCATATGGAAATCCAGGATAGCAAGATCAAGTGCAATTCCTTTTTTCAGTATTTTAATTGCTTCCTGACCGGAATCGGCGCTCATCGGTATCATCTCAAGTAGTTGAGTTTGTTTAATAAGAATTTCCCTGTTTGTTTTATTGTCGTCGACAATAAGTACTCTTTTACCAATTAATGCCGAGATATCTCTCGCAACTTGCTTTTCAACGGAAAGTTCAGATAAGATTGTGAAATGAAAGGTGGTTCCTTCACCCGGAACCCCTGTACTTTCAAACCACATAGTTCCCCCCATTAACTCACTCAGCTGTTTGCTTATTGCGAGTCCCAGTCCCGTACCGCCAAACCTTCTTGTTGTAGAAGAATCAATTTGAGTGAAAGATTGAAATAATCTATCCTGTTTATCTAAAGGTACACCAATACCTGTATCTTTAACGGAAAAATGAAGCTGATAAGCATAGTTATCTTTTAGCTGACCTGATACCGAAACAACCACTTCACCTTCTTCGGTGAATTTTATTGCATTTGCAAGAAGATTTACCAGAATCTGCCGAAGCCGTGTTACATCCCCAATTACTTTGGATGATAATCTTTCATCCATAATGTAAGCCAGCTCCAGGTTTTTGTCCAATGCTTTGGATGCTACCAGATCTAGAGCTTCTTCTACACATATTCTAACATCAAAAGGCTGTTTTTCAAGTTCGATTTTTTGAGCTTCAATTTTTGAAAAGTC
>DAISZW010000049.1:2945-19683 GCA_036824595.1 Ignavibacteriaceae bacterium | reverse complement strand
CGTTTTTCAGATTGGGACTAATCTTCCATTCGTTGAATGAATATGTGCTATATGTGTCAAGAAGATGAGTTAAATTATCAACATTAGTTTGGCCTATCGTGAATCGGGATAATACAATAGCTAAGAAACAAAATAATCCTAAGCTTATTGGAAGTTTGGAGGGCAGAAATGGTTTCATAAACATTTCCCTTTTTTTTATTAAAGGTAAGAAAAAAAATAATGAGAGGTAAGAAGAATCAAAAAAATTTATTTATGGAGATGTGTAAAAATAAAAAAACAGCAGATCCATTTTTATAATTTACTAAAGATACCCTTTGCCGATTTAACACTAATTCCTTGATTCTTTGCATAAGATTCTGCAGCCCTAATGCGGATCATCTCTTTATTTTCCCCTTTTATCCATCCTTCAATAGCTGCTTCCAGCACCATCGCTCCAGGGTACATCAGCTGCTCGGTTAATAAGACCGGATTTGCATTGTATTTTTTTATGATTGGTGAAAAATATTGCCTGCTTTTACAGCAAAGCACAATACAATCTTTTACTTTTTCTTTCTCTAAAGGGGGATATTCTTCAAACTGAAAATCCATTAATCGTTGTGGCCAAGAAAAATTACTAAGGAAGCATTTGGACGTAATAGTAATTGCTTCTGAAAATCTATTTTCATATATATTGAAAAAATACCGAATCCATTTATTCAAACCATGTATCATGCACAAAAAATTTTGTAAAGTAGATATCCTTCCAAAAGTAAGAATTTAGAGTTACATGGATTCCTCATTATTACAGCAAAAATCCGCTTCTTTTCAGTAATAAGCTTCAACAACACTCCTAATTTTATATTTAATAAAGCGATAAGAGAATTGGTTCATAAACACTATGAAGCTCACGGACAATTTGTCGGACAACTTGTCCATCGATTTGTCTCAAAATATTTTTACAGGAAAATTAAATTATAAAACTCGTTGTATTCCCAAATACTAAATCCTCATTTGTCTCAAAAGGGGGGCATATTCTTTGGAAATACGTCGGCCAGTTATCTTATAATAAAGAGGTGGAAATGGGACAATCGTTACTATCAATAGCAGCAATGCTTCTTCTTGCATTCACATCTTTTAACTTTAACGCTTCAGTTCTCGAAACTGCTTCATTTGAGATAGAAAACAAAGTGGCTTTGACAGCATTTTCTTTAGCTGACGATTTAATTGAAGAGATCAAACAGAAAGCTTTCGACGAAAAAACAATCGACTTTCAAGCTATTGCAGTAAATCAATTAACTGCTGCAGAATTAATTGGTGAAGAAAGCGGCGAAGTTTGGCCTATATTTAATGATATCGATGATTATCATAATTATTCCAAACCTGTCAGCTTACCCCATGCAGAAGGTTATTTAGTCACCTCTAAAGTAAACTATGTTAATTTGGAAGGTTCTGATTTAACAACACAAAGCTTTTTTAAGAAAGTCACTGTTACTGTATCAAGTGAATATTTGAAAAGACCTATTGTTATATCTTTTATTTTTTCACTTCATTCAAAAAACTAAAATACTATGGGAGTAATATTAGACATTCTCGGTTCCACTTTTATAGGTGGGTTAATTACGTTTTTAGTAATTAACTTAAATCTTTTTATGTCAAATGCAGGGTATTCTTCAGATAATGAATTAAGAATGCAGCAAAATGCAAAGACACTTGCGGAAATTTTAAACTATGATTTAAGGAAAATCGGATACAATTACAATGGTACGGCAATACTAGCCGCAGAAAAGGAAAGGGTAAAATTTTTAGGCGACTTGCAACGCCCGGGAGAAGCCGGATATGGAATAGTTGATACTATTGAATATTCGATAAAGGACTCGACATATGCAGCAGAAACTTCAAACTGCAGAGATATTATTTTAGTCCGGAAATTAAATAACCAAGATTGCTTGGACAAAGCTTCACTTGGTTTAGTAAGATTAAATTTTTCGTACATGGATAGCTTAAGTACTATAACGACTGATTTATCTAAAATCAAGTATATAAAAACCGAACTATGGGTAGAGCCGATAGATCCAAATAACAATATTATAACAGGTAAGAAAGATTCTGTCTTTACTTACTGGGAATTTACAATTTATCCGAGGAATATCTAATGGGAAAGGGATCATTAGTAATCGTATTGGGTTTGTCCATTATCGTTGCATTTTTCATTTTGAAATTAAACGCTAATTCAAAAGAAAATTTGTCTACAACGATAAATATGTTTGAAAAGACCCAGGCAAGGCTTATAGCTAATACAGGTGTGGAGATTTACCTTGAGAAACTTTATGCTGACCCGACATTAATTAACACAACCTCGTCTAAACAGAATTTATTCAACGGCAGTTATATTGTAAATCTTAGCGGTACCTTACCTGATGTAAGAGTCACTTCGACTGCTTCATTTGAAGACGTAACACATACATCCGTTGCCGATGCTCATCTGGAACCGATTTCATTTCCCAACATGCCGGGAGGTTTGTATGTAAGTTCGGAAGCTGTAGTAACTGCCAAAGAAGTGGGAGACATGAATATTGACGGATCAAATCATAATCCTGTAGGGAGTATTGAAGGAACCGGCAAGCCTGCAGTCTGGGGAATTGGAGTTGATTCGGATGCCGATAGAAATGCAATTTTGAATGCTCTTCGAAAACCCGGAAACGTTAAAGGTTTAATTAATTCTTCTACCGGAGATATAGGTTATCCAAGTGTAGGAGTTACAAGTATAGGAGTGGATTGGGCTAAAATTTATCAATATCTCTCCAACGCAGCAGATCAAACATTTATAAATGATATTCCGAACGGGGCAGATCTTGGAACATTAGCCAATCCTAAAATAACTTTAGTAAATGCAGACGCGAATTATAATAAATCGATTATGATAAACAACGGGGAGGGTGCCGGAATACTTGTAGTAAACGGAAACGTAAAATTTGCCGGCGGATTTATTTACAAGGGGATCATACTTTGTTATAAGAACTCAGATTTGACTTATGAATCCACAGGAAATAATCTTGTCATAGGCGGTATAATCGCAGCTGGCAAATCTGTTAATTTTAAATTATCCGGAACTATGGATGTATTATATAGTCTTGAAGTTATAAATACGGTTAAAGCAAATTTAAAATCGAACGGGTTTACTATTCTATCCTGGTATGAATAAGTTCTTATATAAATAGATAACTCATAATTTTTATTTATTTTTATACCGAGTATATAATTTCACTCCGCCATCAATGCTTCACCGAGGGAAATCATGAATCAATTAAATAACGATGCTTGGCATTTCTGTCTTAATTCATTTTAGAAAATTTAGTATTGCCGGCATTGAGCAATCCTATAAGTAAATTAGTCATAAAATATTAACCATTTTTTTATCGAGGAAAAATGAAGGTGGAAAGCGTTGTTTCTTATTGCGGATTGACATGTATAAGCTGCCTGATCTACTGTATGACAAGAGAAGAGAACGAAGAAGTAAAGAACAAGCTGCGTGTCAGAATAGCCCAGATTAGCAATGAACATTACGGGACAAGTTATATTTACAAAGATATTAGTGACTGCGGCGGATGCCGTTCAGAATCAGGAAGAATATTCTCATCCTGCGTGAATTGTGGAATAAGAAAATGTGCACGAGAAAAAAATTTTCAGACATGTGCTCATTGCCCTGAATACGCATGCAGTAAATTGGAGGCAGTATTTTCTTCAGATCCAAGTGCCAAAACCTGGCTTGATGTAATAAAAAGTATATTATAGTCTTTTTAAGGTGTAAATTACTATCTTTGCCTGAAACCTTATTTAAACTATTTTTATATACTCAAAACCCGCCCTTTTATTTGAAATTATTCTATTAGTGGCTATATTTGCTTTCTTGAAAAAAACGGCGGGGTAGCTCAGTAGGTCAGAGCAGTGGAATCATAATCCACGTGTCGGGGGTTCGAATCCCTCCCCCGCTACAACCTGCTGTTGTGCAGAAGTATTAAAGGAGAAAGAATGCTTAATTTATTATTAGTACTATCGGCTATTATAGCAATTTTTTTAATAATTATAGTGCTGCTTCAGGCAAGTAAAGGCGGCGGACTTGCGGGGACATTCGGCGGCGGCAATATGGGTGCAATGTTTGGAACCCGTAGGACTGCTGATTTCTTAAGTAAAGCTACCTGGTGGCTCGCTGGGATGCTTGCATTAATAGCATTGGTTGCCAACTTGTTTTTCCTGGACGGCCAGACCGCAACTGAACGTGAAAGTGTGATCCAGAGATCCGGAAGACAGAATATACCTCAAACGCCTTCTTTACCTAATCAAAATCCTCAGCAAGGTCAATAAATTTAATTTATGAATGATTTTAATTGTGCCGGATTTTTCCGGCATTTTTTATTGAATTAATTCGTCTATTCCCATTCGGCAAGCAGCTGCACAATTTCATCCTGAATATCCCTGTAATAATTTCTTCCCTTTTTAGAGAATTCAAAAAATACACAGATTATTAAATCATCTCCTTTGTTTGTAGTGAGATATCCTGCTAGAGAAATGACTCCCTCTAGAGTTCCTGTCTTTCCATGGAAATTATTTTCTGCGGCAGTACCTATCAACCGGTGCGCTAATGTTCCGTCAACTCCGGCTATGCTGAAGGAATTATAAAAATCTTCATAATTTACCAGATCGAAATACATCTTTTCCAGCAGTCCTGTTACAGCTCCAACAGTAATCTGATTAAACCTGGAAATCCCGGATCCATCCACCACGGAAGTGTTATCCGCATAGATTCCGTTTTCTTCAATAAAACTTAAGACTGCTTGAGTGGAATAGAAAGAATTCCCCTGAAGACCGCTCGAAACTGCACCAAGTGTTTTAAATAAGCACTCGGCTAAAAAATTGTCGCTGCTTTTATTAATTAATTTGATAAGTTCCTTTAAGGTAATTGTTGATTCAGCGATTGTATATGCACCAAGAGGCGCAGTTCCTTTCCGGGTATTTAATTTTACATCAATCCCTGAATTCTGCAGTTTTTCCCGCAGCAGTTCAGCGGCGTACAACGGAGGATCCTGAATATAAGAAATATATCTTCTCATCCGCTTTCCGCGCTTTTTGTAAACGACGTGAACATTTCTGTCGACCACGATTGCAGAAACGGGTGGCAGTTTTACGCTAGAGATTTCATCTCCTATCCAGTCATCCCGGCTGTATATATCATCAAAGAAAGTATCATCACCTATAATATTTCCGGTTATCGTTTTAATTCCGCGCCGTTTAATTTCAAGCACCATTGAATCAAGGTCATCTTCGGTAAAGGTTGAATTACCGAATCCTTTTATATAAACATTTCCCTGGAGAACTCCATTTTCAGCATATTCTCTATCAGCGAGAATCTTTGTGCTGAGAGGATAGTTGCCCCCCATTAGAGAAAGCGCCGCAGCTGTAGTGAATAATTTATTATTTGATGCAGGAATCATTGTGGCAGTGTGGTTTAAACAGAAAATTGTATCCTGCGTAAGCGAATTGTAGATCATCATTCCCACTTTAGTGGAAGGGGAGAGTCTTGATAAAATATTTACAATTTCCTTTTGAATTTCCTCTTTGGATTTGGCGTAGGAAATATTAAGCAGCAGAATTAAAAATAAAATCAGTTTTCCGGTCATATTAAAATAAACCACCTGGGTAGAAAATACACATATGTTTTTATTATTATCTTTATTTTAAAAGTTAAAAAAAATTTTTACAAAAATTCCGAACAAATATATAATTTTCAATAATAAATAAAAGTCCTTAACGCAACTCTTTGCATCAAATTCTGAACCAACAAAAATATAGGAATTATGGGAAAGCAGAAAACACTTTTAAAAGCATACGAGAATCTGGAATTTTTAAATTCAGCTGAGGCGAGGATAATAAGAATGCTTTCTGAATTTCTTGAACCGCAGAGTAAATTCAGGAAACATAAAATAGTTGATACAATAGTCTTCTTCGGATCGGCAAGATTAAAATCGAGGAAGGAAGCATTAAAAGATTACAACTCATTCAAAACAATAAACCCGAAGTCCACATCCAAGCTTGCAGAAAGTTTAAGAGCGGCGCAGAGAATGGTTGAGATGTCGAAATATTACGAGGATACAGTTGAGCTGTCGCGAAAGCTGACCGAATGGTCTTTAAGTTTAAAAACAGCGGTAAACAGATTTATTGTCTGCACAGGCGGGGGACCGGGAATAATGGAGGCGGCAAATAAAGGAGCCACTCTTGCTGGAGGTTATTCAATCGGATTGAATATAAGCATCCCCTTCGAGCAGTTTGTAAACAAATACGTAAGTCCCGAACTGAGCTTTGAATTTCATTATTTTTTTATGAGGAAATTCTGGTTTGCTTACCTGGCAAAATCGCTCGTGGTTTTTCCTGGAGGTTTCGGAACTATGGATGAATTCTTTGAACTGTTAACACTGCTTCAAACAGGTAAAATTAAGAAAAAGCTTCTACTTATTGTTTATGATGAAAAGTACTGGAGGAATATTATTAATTTTGAAGGACTTATAAACAACGGGGTGATCTCCAAGGCAGAGATGAATAACTTCAGCTTCTGCAATTCTATTGATGAAGCATTTATTAAAATAAAAACACATTTTGAAAAGCATTATCTGAGTGAAAAAGGGAGCCATAATACTGAGTTGACCCTGCGCTAAAAAAAAGCCTCCGGCAATGCAGAGGCTTAATATTTGACAGGCATGTTAAAAGAAAATTATTCCATATTATCCACTCTGTGTGCACGTCTGGCTGCTTTCATTTTTTCCATTCTCTTTTTAATTGATGGCTTAATGAAAAACGTTCTTTTCTTATATTCCTTCAGAATACCCGACCTTTCATATTTTTTCTTGAATCTTTTTAGAGCTTTGTCAATAGATTCATTTTCGCCAACGTTAATACCGACCAAACTATCACCTCACTTTACTGCCTGCCGGTAGGCAAGAATTTAAATATTAAATGATTCAATTAATTTTCTTAATCCGGATTTTTGAAACTCAACGGCAATAGAACTCTGCCCGTTTGATAAAACTTCTTTTGATACTACTTTCCCGAAATCATTCCAGTTTTCATGATAGATTGATTCGCCGACCGAGAAAGATTTGCTCGGGGAATATACCGTACAATTTTCGTTTTCTATCCCTTCGAGTGAAGGTTTTGATACTTTAATATCCTCTGCAACATTAATAATCATAGTCTGTTTGCATTTTTTGCACTTCGCCCATCTTTTATTTTCAGGTTCATTAACAGAAGCTTCCCCGGCTAACTCCATTTTTGTTACTGTATTGCATATGCTGCAGAATGCTTCAATGTTCTTTATTCGTGCCATTCATTCCTAACTAATTTATTTGCGGACTTATAAAATATTAAACTATTCCTCTATAAGCAAGAAAATTGAATATTTATGCTGTTTTAGACTTTCCCAAAACACCCTTTTGGGCCTATTTGTTATATTCTTAAAAAAAAATTAGAAAGAAATTGGAAGAGAAGATACTATTAAAGATCTGTATTAATCTTCTTGCATAGAATTAGAATATTACCGAAATCCGCTACTTAATTATCAAACCGTTTTTAATTTCTCCTTTTAAATTTTCAACATTATGAATAAACCCGTTGATAATTACATACTTAACTTTCCCATCTTTCTTAATCAGAAAGTCAGCCGGACCTTCGATTTCAATTTTCTCATTGGAATGAGACTCTCCGCTGACCAGATTTATCGGAAAACTGGAATATTGCAGGCTGGAATTTTCCTTACTTAAGCTATCGTTTTTTAATTTGACTGCGGTAAATCCTTGATTGTATAATTCTTCGAAATTTATTTTTTCCAGATCCGAAAGAGAATTGAAAATCTTATCGTGGGTCATGCCAGGGTGAAGTTCCATTCCAGAGAAGTTATAATCTTCGTAGCCGAAAAAAACTGAAAGGTCGCCAATATCCTCTACATAAGATTCATAATAAAAACTCTTTCCGTTATTAATATTAACCTCGTTACGGTTGATTCCTATGTCTATTAAAAATTCCAAGCCTTTAGATTTAAATTTTAAATTCCTGATTATAAGATCCATCAGAAATTCTTCATTGTTCGGGATGCTCTCATATGTTTCAAGATTTTGGTTCTCATAATTTTTTTCGGAAATGCTTTTAAAGGAGGTCAATAGTGCGATAAAATTCAGCTTCCTTATAAATTGTTTTTCAGGATCATCCTTCCATCCGCCTGATTCAATCAGAATTGTGCTGGTACCCCATTTCTGAAAATTATCGCCGAATGCACGCGGTTCAAAATCATCACTGTATTTTGCTATATGCCCCGGGATAAAGTTTGAAAGAACCTTGTACAATTCTACGGTAAGCTTCATTGCTTTTTCCCTCACGGTGTCGACTGTTTTTTCGCTGTTGGTTGAGGGAGCCAGGAAAGAGATTGTTGCAGATTTGAAGGTGTTCCCAGCCGAATAGCGCGTGCTTTGGTCGTGCAGATTAAACCCGAACTCAGCTTTAATGTTTTCAAATTCGCTTCTTAATATTCTTGCTTCAGGCATCTGCTGTCTGACGGCATCCCTGTTCAAGTCAATATTAAAAATGTTTCTTCTCTCATAGATCTCGGTACCGTCGGGATTAACCATCGGCATAAAATAAATTGTAACATTTTCCAGCAGCTTCTTTTTGAACTCGGAAAATTTTGAAGCATCCGAAAAGAAGTTGAAGATATCGAATATAGCCATGGTAGCGGTCGGTTCATCGCCGTGCATCTGGGACCAGAGAAAAATTTTTCTTTCGCCCGTACCGATGGAAACTAAAAAGATATCGCGTCCTTCCGCAGATTCTCCGGCTTTTTTAACATGGAAAATATTTTTATCTTTTAGTTTATTGATGATGGTTAAAAGACCGGAATGTTTAAACCTTCTGTGAGTAATAGTTTTTTCTTTGAAATATTCATACTCGTAATACAGCCGGTTTGCAAAATCGAAATCTTGTGCCATATCTATCCTGTTAATTATTAAAATAGTTATAATGAGCAGCAGCATTTTTTATTTAAATTTAATTATAACTTCGTTTATTTACCAAGCTCTATTCCGAAAAAAGGAGAAATTATGGGTACTTCAACATTAAAAATAGGATCTAAAATTCCCGAATTTAATTTAAAAGGAGCGGACGGAAAAGAATATAATCTTGATTCATTTAAAGATCGAAAAGCATTGATTATAATCTTTAGCTGTAATCATTGTCCATATGTGCGGGCTTACGAAGAGAGGATTAAAAGTATTCAAAAAGAATACATGGACAAAAACATTCAGGTGGCCGCAATAAATTCCAATGACGATTTGAAGTATGCCGAGGATTCATATGAAGAGATGATGAAGAGGGCAAAGGAAAGAGAATTTAATTTTCCTTATTTAAGAGATGAAGATCAAGCCGTCGCCGCAGCCTTCGATGCTTCCCACACGCCCGAGATTTTTTTGTTTGATGAGGAAAGAAAGCTCCGTTATCACGGGAAGATTGACGACAACTGGCAGTTCCCGGAAAAAGTAAAGAACTATTATTTGAAAAATGCTTTAGATGAGCTTCTCAGCGGAAAGGAAATATCCATTCCTGAAACTTTTTCAATCGGCTGTACAATTAAGTGGAAGGATAATACTTTATAATTTCTAAATGGTAAATAAGTGAATGATTAAGTTTACTAATAATGCTTAGATTAATACATAAATCCAAAATTCAGAGTTAAGAAGATCCCCCCGAGATCTTTTTTGTATCTTCCGTAAAATGTTTCTACCCCGTCATTAAAAAGATGAATTATATAGTAACGCAGATTTATCCCGATAAGACTGGATTTATCTAATCCGAAATTTGCACCGAAACCGAAATAACCTCCCAATGCATAATTTGCATGAGCTTTGCCGAAGGCATCAAAATATTCCCTTTCGTAAGGAGTTGTAAAGACGATAGAAGGTCCGATTCCAAGGTTTAAATAAGGACGGAGGTTATCATATATATCACCTTCAAAGAGTCTGTATTGCAGTCCTAAATTTAAAGGAACTAAAAAAACTCTGTTCTTTTTTCCAAAAACCGGTATAGGACGCCCGAAAATATCATAATAGTCGACTTCCTGATCATCTTTAGCTTCCGAAAACGAAAGATCGCCAAACAAGGTTATTTTCCGTGAGATTTCTCTCCGGTAAAATGTTCCCAGCCCCACTCCTCCTTCACTGAACATTATATCGATACCGAAAGCATTATCGGGGAATTCTTCAGGCTGTTTTTCCGGAGCAAGTTCCCCAATTTCCTGTGGTTTTGAATTAAAGAAAGGAATTATTAATATTAAAATAAAGATGATCTTTTTCATAAAGATTAAATTTTTGTTTAAAAATTGCAAAAGTAAAGATGAAATTCAACTAAATAATTCATCCAAAGCGCTGCTTAACACAAGAAATTTGCTATTTTGCAGAATCTATTACAAGTTTAATGAGTTTCATCATGTTGACTATTTAATAGTGGTTTATAGTAAATGATTTTGACAAAAGCTAAAATTGAATCCATTGACATCGATTCTCAGATTAATGAAAAAACCGGAAACGGAAAGTTAAACGAACTTCTCCTTATTGTCCCTACAAACAGAAAACTAAGGAGTTTAAAGAAAGAAATTGTAAAACTTTCTCCCGGTTCTGCAGCAGGGAAAATAAATATTGAGACTATAGGAACATTCGCCGCTAAGCTTTTGTTCCTTAATTCCGGTACAGGAAGAATTTTAAGTGAAGCTGCGGCTTCGATTTTATTAAAACAAAGCTTTCATGAATCGCTTAATGCGGAAAAGATAAAATATTTTTCTTCCTACAAAAATGAAATTCCGACAGGTACTTTAGACAGGGTTATGAATGTAATATCCGAATACAAAAAGCACGGTATATCTCCGGATAACCTGAGGAAGGAAACAGGAGTTCTCCACGGATCGGAGAAATTTAAAGCTTATGATATTGCAGAAATTTATGAAGTATTTCTGAGAAAATGTGCGGAATTATCAGCCAAAGATATTGGAGATGTTTATTATGAACTGAATACTTTACCAGTAGAAGAATTTGCTGAAAATTTCCGGGAGCTGTTTCCTGATGTTAATTTAATTGTAATCAGCGGTTTTGATGAATTTACTATTCCTGAAATTGAGATAATAAATTCAACAGCCGATATACAAGGATTAACTTTATTCCTTTCATTCGACTACTATGATAGAAATCCTTTAATATTTTCTCATCTGGATAAATGCTACGGCGATTTACGACTCAGAGGCTTTAATGAAATAAATGATAAATCGGCCGGCACCTATCCCTTCAAATCTTTTTTAAAGGAGCACTTATTTTCATTTTCAATTAATCAAAGCGGCTACAAAAAAGAGAATACAAATAAATTCTTTCAGGAAGAAGAAAATATCTATACAAAGATCGAAGCATCAACCAGGGAAAAAGAAATTGAGCTGATTGCAAAAGAAATAAAATATCTTATAACAGAAAAA
Organism: Ignavibacteriaceae bacterium; assembly: GCA_036824595.1. GTDB lineage: Bacteria > Bacteroidota > Ignavibacteria > Ignavibacteriales > Ignavibacteriaceae > DATKLQ01. The sequence continues at coordinate 8,156 of DAISZW010000049.1, read as the reverse complement.
AAAGCGGAACCAAATCAAATCTGTGTGGGATTTAATTTAATTCGGAGTTATTCTCCGGATATAAGAGATATTTTCTCTGCCTACGGCCTGCCCTTTAATCTTACGGACAGGCTTTCTTTAAGCACATCCCAGCCTGTCATCTCAGTTTTAAATTTCCTAGAAATTCTTGAAAACGATTTTTATTACAAGAATATTTTCAGGGCTCTCAGCGGAGGCTATTTATCTATTGATGATATAAACTTATCTTACCTGCTTAGAGCATCTGTCGACTTGAAGATAATTTCCGGTTATGAAAATTGGAGACAGACTCTAAAGGATGCACTTCTTTTGAATAAGTGCGAAGAAGATACTTTAGAAAAACAGGAATACTTAAAAAATATTTACAGCAAAGCGCTGCTGGACATTGAGAAGCTTTACCGGTATTTAAAGCCGTTTGACCGTAAAATGACCTTAAATGAATTTTATGAAAAGCTTACCGAACTTGTATTTCACATGGATATACCCTCGGTGCTTGTCAATAATTCAGGCCGGGCCGTTGAAGAAAATATTAAAGGGCTGACAGTATTCCTGGATACTTTGAAAGAAATAATTCTCCTCCTTGAAAAGGAATACGGGAAGCAAAGCAGGTTTTCTCTTAAATTTTTTCTGAATAACATTAGAACATTGATGACTTCGGCCAGATATAATATTTCGGAGAAGCCGGGTTACGGCGTGCAGGTTACAACCATCAACGAGATACGGGGGCTTCAGTTTGATTATTTATTTATTTCAGGACTTTGTGACGGAGATTTTCCCACAAGATATACTCCTGAGATTTTTTTCTCAGGTTCTTCACGCTCTAAAAGGAATGAGTTAAACCATCAAGTTGAGGAAAGGTACCGTTTCTACCAGGCGCTTTGCTGCTGGAGAAAAAAACTGTACTTGACTTTTCCAAAACAGGACGAAAGAAAAGAGCTGGTTGAGTCGAATTTCCTGGCGGAGTTTGAGAAATTATTTCCTGTGCACATAAAAACAGAGACGGATTATTCGGATAAATTATATTCCAAGGAAGAACTTTTAATTTATACAGGTGCAATAGGTGCAGACAAGGCAAATAAATTATATACCGGTAACGAATTAGAATTAAATTTTGGACTAATTGATAATTCCATTAAAATTGAGAAAATAAGAAGGGAGTCGCCGTTCGGAGATTCTGAGTATACCGGAAGCATATATAAACAGCTTTCTCCGCTGGCAAAAGAGGAATTAGATTCTTTGAAGGAGAAAGAATATTCAATATCGCAGCTTGAGACATTTGCAAAATGCCCTTATAGATATTTTGCCCAGAGAATTTTAATGCTTAAAGAAATTGAGGAGCCTACCGAAGAAATAGAAGCCATTGAAATGGGAAGTATACTCCACAAAATTTTATACGAGTTTTACAGGGAATTGAGAAATAGGACAATTATTCTTTATGAAGCTGATAAAAAACAGCTTCAGGAAGCGGAAGAATTAATATTCGGCATTGCGGAAAAAAATATTGAGAAAGCAAATTTCAGTTCTCCTCTGACTTTTTTTGAAAAAGAAAAAATATTAGGAATAAACGGCGACCGGAAGAATTCAATTCTATACAAATTTTTAGAGGAAGAAATCAAATCGGCAGACGGTTTTGTCCCGGAATTTCTCGAGGTTACTTTCAGCAGTAAAGACACAGAAGAAATTTCTGAAGAACGGGTATTAAACAAAAATATTAAGGTAAGAGGGAAAATAGACCGGATTGATGTAAATAGATCTGATAATTCTCTAAGAGTTATGGATTACAAATTAAACGGGAAAAGGCCTACATACGACGATCTAAGAAACGGAATATCTCTTCAGCTGCCGCTTTACCTTTACGCGACAAAACATTTAATAAATGCCCAATTAAATAGGGATTTTAATCTGGAAGCAGGAATTTATTCTTTAAAGTTCAGAGAAAAACATTTCGGGTATTCTGAAATTAAAGCTGAAACTCCGGATAGATTAATAGAAATATCTCTTCAAGCAATCGAAAAATATGTCTCAGAAATAAACAAAGGGAAATTTCATTTGTCTGAACTTGAAGATAGGGAAAGCAAGGCATGCAGGTTTTGCAGCTTCAAAGCAATCTGCAGAATAAGGGAAATAAACTGAACAAGCTGTATACTGTGTTCAAACTTTCATCAAATTAACTAGTTTTAACAGGTGTGGACGTGAAATAAAACATTTAAAACATTGAAACCTTGACAACGAAAATTTATTTTTTTAATTTTTAACTGCCACTGAGAACACGGTGGTAATTTTTTTTTAAAAGACAATAATCATTAAGAGACTTGAGTATGATGACTGAAACAAATTTTGTGTATCTTACAAAAGAAAGGCTTTTGGAGCTTGAAAAAGAATTACACGAATTAAAGACCAACGGAAGAAAGGAAATAGCTTCAAAAATTGCTGAAGCAAGATCCCATGGTGATCTTTCTGAAAATGCCGAGTATGACGCAGCTAAAGAGGAGCAGGGTCTCTTTGAATTAAAGATCAGCAAATTGGAAAATATACTGTCACGGGCAAGAGTGATCGATTCCTCACAATTCCGTGACGGCGAGGTACACATCCTTTCCAATGTAAAAATCAGAAATCTCAAGAATGAAAAAATATTTGAATATATGCTCGTCTCACCTGAAGAGGCTGATTTCCAAGCGGGAAAAATTTCGGTTACGTCTCCAGTAGGGCAAGGCTTATTAGGTGCAAAAGAGGGACAGAAGGTAACTGTAAAAGCTCCGGCAGGCGTTATGGAGTTTGAGATTTTATCAATAAAATAATTTTCACCTAAAATATTCCAGTTTGACTGACGAATCTTACATACAACTTGCAATAGAAATTGCAAAGAAGGGGATAGGTAGCGTTAGCCCGAATCCCCTGGTTGGCTGCGTAATTGTTAAGAACAATAAAATTATTGGGGCAGGATATCATCAAAAATACGGCGGCAACCATGCCGAAATTAATGCAATAAATGATGCAAAAGAGAATGTTGAGGGTTCAACCCTGTATATTAATCTTGAACCCTGCAGCCATCACGGCAAAACTCCCCCATGCGTCAACAGGATAATTGAAAAGAAGATTAAAAAAGTTGTAATCGGCACTCTTGATATGAACCCGCTTGTCAGCGGAGTTGGGATTAAAAAATTAAAAGCTGCAGGAATTGATGTTAAAGTAGGTGTGCTTGAAAATGAATGTATAAACCTGAATAAATTTTTTTTCAAGTTTATTACAAAGAAGATTCCTTATGTTACATTGAAAGCCGCTCAAACTGCCGACGGGCGGATAGCAGGCAAGGATGGTGAATCTAAATGGATTTCCTCCTTAACTGCCAGAAAATATGTACACAGCCTGCGTGCAAAATATGATGCGCTGCTCGTTGGAGCCGGAACAGTTATTAAAGACGATCCGCGGCTTACAGTCAGGCTGACTGAAGGGAGAAATCCCAAAAGAATTGTGCTTGATACGAATTTAAAGATTAAATCAAGCTATAAAATTTTTACTAATAACGGAGATAAAAAATTAATCCTGGTTACTTCAAAGAAGAATAGTACTTTAAAGAACGGCAAGATCAGAAAAATAATTTCTTCGGGAGCCCAGATTATTTATGTGAAAGAAAGCAGGAACAGGAAATTAAATCTTAAAAATGTTCTAAAGGAACTTGGAAAGCTTCAAATATCCTCCGTGCTGGTTGAGGGAGGAAGCGAAATCTTTACATCGTTTGTAAAGGAAAACCTCTTCGATGATATCCAGCTTATCCTCTCGCCGAAACTTCTTGGATGCGGTATCCCCTTAATCAGCAATCTTGGAATTAAGTCGATAAAAAAATCGGTTAAACTGAAAGTCGGAAATTTTGAAAAAATTGGAGACGATGTACTGATAGAACTGTGCAAATAGATAAGTCTTATACTCTTTTCTGAAATTCCTCTTACCTGCTATAATTAAACTTTATATATGTTTTTCTTAATTTTAATTTATCATAAAAAATTTTTTAGGAATCAGAATGTTTACAGGTTTGATTGAAGAGGAAGGGGAACTATTGCAAAAGGTAAAAACAGGCGAGGGGTACCAGCTTTCATTTAAAGCCTCAAAAGTGCTTGATGATCTTCAAATCGGCAGCAGCATCAGTGTAAACGGATGCTGTTTAACTGTGGTAAAAAAGGAAGATTGGGGATTTGCAGTAGATGTAATTGAAGAAACTTTAAAGAAAACAAATCTCGGCTCACTCAATATTTCCGGTAAAGTGAACCTGGAAAGACCTTTAAAAACCGACGACCGCCTGGGAGGACATTTTGTTTTAGGACATGTGGATACGACCGGTGTGGTTGCCGAAGTAAAGGAATTATCAAACAGTCATTTTATGAAAATTGATTTCCCTGATCAATTTAAGAAATATTTAATTCATGTAGGCTCCGTTGCAATTGACGGGGTAAGCATGACTGTTGCAGAGCTGAAAGATAATTCATTCTCTGTCGGGATCATCCCCCATACATGGAAGGAAACGATATTTTCGGACAAAAAACCGGGAGATACAGTCAACCTTGAGTTTGATGTGCTTGGAAAATATGTTGAGAGGATTATGAATGAAAATGCATCTGCAAAGTGATCCCGGGTTTAGAAACTTTTTCCACGTAGCATAAAATGAAAAAGCTTGAGCAGAAAATCATTAAATTCATCGATGAAAAGAATCTAATTGCTAAAAACGATAAGATATTAGTAGCTCTTAGCGGAGGTCCTGATTCAGTTTTACTTCTTCATTTTTTAAATAAATACAGCAGACGTTTTCAAATCAAAATAGGCGCCGCTCATATCAATCATAAGATCAGAGGGAAAGAGGCCGATTTAGATGAGAAATTCTGCCGTGATTTGACGGGCAAATTAAATATTGATTTTTATTCGGCCAGGAAAAATGTTAATCATTTTGCTTTAAAGAATAAGCTGTCGTTAGAGGAAGCGGGAAGAACAATCCGGTACAGGATTCTTGAATCTATTAGAAAAAAATATAAGTACAATAAGATTGCAACGGCGCATAACTGCAGCGATAATGCGGAAACTGTGCTGCTCAATTTAATTAAAGGAACCGGGATAAAAGGAATTTCCGGGATTCCGGAGAAGCGGAATAATATTATACGTCCGATTCTCTCTTTAACAAAAAACGAAATCCTTGAATACCTTGAA
>DAISZW010000049.1:0-2845 GCA_036824595.1 Ignavibacteriaceae bacterium | reverse complement strand
TATTATACGTCCGATTCTCTCTTTAACAAAAAACGAAATCCTTGAATACCTTGAAGTTCAGAATATTCCTTACCGTATAGATGCCACAAACATAGATGCAGATTATGATAGAAATTTTATCCGGCATAAAATAATCCCGGAAATAAAAAAAAGAATGAATCCGGCATTAGAAGATACGCTTTTTAATTCTTCCGAAGTATTCCGGAATTATTCCGGATTGATCGAAAAATTACTTAAAAAGGATTACGCAAAGATTGTACACTTTATAGAGAATATTTTACATTTTGACATCAGTGGAATTAAAGCATTAGATAATGAACTAACGGGAGACATTTTTAAATCGGCCGTCGAGAGAAACTTTTCTTCCCAAATCACGTTTAACGATTTCAAGAAATTTCTGGCTTTATTAAATAAGCAGACAGGCAGTACAGAAGATCTCTCCCAGGGCCTTATGGCAGTTAAAGAACGGGATGAAGTTCTTATTGTTAATAATTCAGGCCAGAAAAAATTTAATACAGTCAAAATTAGAGAAGGTGAAAAGATAAAGTTCGACGGCAGGACTCTGTATATCAAGAAATGCAAAAATTCAGCCGAGCTTAATAAAAATAAAAATACTGAATATATTTCGGGCGATAATCTGGAAGAGGTTTTCATTTTAAGAACATGGCTTCCCGGCGACCGGTTTTTCCCACTTGGCTTTGAAGGATCAAAAAAAATTTCTGATTTTTTAAATGATCAAAAAATCCCAGCTTATCTTAAAAAAAATCAGCTTGTTTTAACTAACAAAAATAGAATTGTCTGGATATTAGGTTTAAGGCTTGACGACAGATTTAAAATTATAAATAAAACAAAAAAGGTTCTTCAATTATGCCTGAAGTAAAAGAAGATCAAATAGTTTCAGAAAAAAATATCTTTATCCCTTTTATTTCCGAAGATGCAATCCAGGCCAGAATAAAGGAATTGGGAAAACAGATATCGTTAGATTATAAAGGGAAAGTTCCGGTATTTATCGGTGTACTTAATGGAGCTTTTGTCTTTATGTCGGATTTATTAAGAAACATCAGCATAGATTGCGAGGTTGACTTCTTTAAATTATCAAGTTATGGAGATGAAAAAATTACTTCGGGCAAAGTTTCTCTTGTAAAGGAGCTTAGCTGTGATGTAAAGGGGAGGGATTTAATTATAGTTGAAGATATTGTAGATTCCGGGCTTTCGATAAAATTTATTGAAGATATGATTTCAATGCATAATCCTTCAAGTATGAGAACTGCAGCGTTCCTGTTTAAGCCGAATAGCCTTCGATATAATGTAAAAATTGATTATATTGGCTTCGAAATACCTAGTAAATTCGTTATCGGATATGGTCTTGATTATGCTCAAAAATACCGGAATTTAAAATCGGTTTATATAATTACCGAATGAAAAGGTGAATTTTTGATAAAATGAATGTAAAATTTAATATGTCTGATAATAATAAAAACGAAAACAAATATTCATCGAAACAGAAGAACAATGGATCCGGTCCAAATAAACCTGACGAAAACTTCGATTGGTCTAAAATAATAAGACTGGTTTTTGGCTGGGGTGCTGTTATTGTTGCTGCCGTAATTGTCATGCAGCTGTTTAGAACTAATTCCGCCAACTATGTCGAAATTCCCTATAATCAGTACGAAAGGCTGCTGTCTGAAGATAAAATTGTAGAAGCTGTGATTACCAAATCCGACCAGAATGATTACTATTTTAAAGGAAAACTGACTTCACGACAGTCCGTTACGATAAATAATCGTCAGCAAGATGTTGAATATATTTCTGTCTTTATGCCAGAGCCGGTTATTAAAGACCAGGAAACTGTCTGGAAGCAGAAAGGGATAATATATTCATTCGATAAAGAATCCAATGAATGGCTGAATATTATTTTAAGTTTTATTCCGTGGATTCTTATTTTTGCCGTATGGATTATTATAATGCGCAGAATGCAAGGTGCAGGAGGCGGAACGAGAGGAATTTTTTCATTTGGAAAGAGTAAAGCCAAATTAATTACACAATCAAGCCTTAGAGTGACATTCCGGGATGTAGCAGGTGCAGATGAAGCAAAGATTGAGCTGCATGAAATTATCGAGTTCCTTAAAGAACCCAGCAAGTTTCAAAAACTCGGCGGTAAAATACCAAAAGGAGTTTTGCTGCTGGGACCTCCGGGAACCGGAAAAACTCTTTTAGCCAGAGCGGTTGCAGGTGAAGCCGGAGTACCGTTCTTTTCAATAAGCGGTGCCGATTTTGTGGAAATGTTTGTAGGTGTTGGCGCCAGCCGTGTAAGGGATCTTTTCGAGCAGGGAAAGAAAAATGCGCCCTGCATCATTTTCATAGATGAGATTGATGCCGTGGGCCGCCACCGCGGAGCCGGATTGGGCGGAGGACATGATGAAAGAGAGCAGACACTTAATCAGCTTCTCGTTGAGATGGATGGATTTGAGCAGAACAGCGGAGTAATCATCATTGCCGCAACTAACCGTCCCGATGTTCTGGATCCGGCATTATTAAGACCCGGAAGATTCGACCGCCAGGTTGTGGTTGACCGCCCAGATGTTAAAGGACGAGAAGGGATCTTAAAAGTACATACAAGGAATATCCCGCTGGATACAAAAGTTGATCTGGAAGTGTTGGCAAAAGGAACGCCGGGCTTAGCTGGAGCTGAATTAGCTAACCTTGTTAATGAAGCTGCTTTATTAGCCGCACGAAAGAATAAGAAAAAAGTTGAAATGATTGACTTTGAGGAAGCTAAAGATAAAGTGATGATGGGAATGGAAAGAAAAAGTCTGATCATTTCCGAAAGAGAAAAAAGAACTAC
>DAISZW010000197.1:0-6046 GCA_036824595.1 Ignavibacteriaceae bacterium | reverse complement strand
CACTCTAAATCAATCAATCAGCAATCGCAGCGGATGCAGCATAAACCTTACTTGCTCCTGCATTAAGCAGAACTTTACCGCACTCCGAAATAGTTGCTCCAGTCGTTATTACATCATCAATCAAGAGAATATTCTTCCCTTTAATTCTTTCTACATGCAATACTTTAAATGCTCCTTGAACATTTTTCTGCCGTTCTTTCAATGTCATTGTCGTCTGTGATTGCGTAAATCTGACTCTTTTAAGTATTCTTGTGCTGAAAGGAATTTTGACTTCCCTGCTTAAGCTTTTTGTTATGTACAACGACTGGTTATATCCTCTCTCCGCTTTCTTAAGAGGGTGCAGAGGAACCGGAAGGATTAAATTTATTCTCCACTTTTTAAAAACTGAATTAAGAGATCTTCCTACATGCATTCCTAAAAAATTGCCTGTTAGAAATCTTTGATTATACTTTAAAGCATGCACAATATTTTGGAGTTCTTTATCTTTTTCAAAAACAAAATGTGAAGAAAATCCGGATATTATCTTATCCTGCTCAAATTTCCTTTTATATTCGCTCAAAAGCCTTTCTTCATCAGCAAGCTTGATTTTACTAAGGCAGCCTGGACAGACATATTTTTCGTCCGGTTTAAGTTTTTCCTTACATGACGGACAAAATCTTGGGAGGAAAAAATCGGCTAAACTAATTAAAAAAATCAAAGCATCCCCGCTCTCTTCCTTAAAAACCATTCAATCGCGAAAAGAAGGATTACAATACCCATCAGCCATTCATTAGACCAGAGACTTATTTCATTTGTTTTTATTTTCTCAGCGGCCGATTTAACTGTCAGTTCCCTTAAAATATTAAACAGTTCATTATATTCGGGCGCGTAGAAAAATCTCCCCTTAGTTGAATTTGACAATGCGGAAAGGAATTCGTAGTCCATTCTTGGATTAATCATTTCAAGATCAATCTCTCCTAGATTAAAGCTGCCTTTATCCGCCCCGATTCCTTTCCCGTCAACGGATGCACTACCGGAAAAATTGTAATCTCCTGGTTTTGTTATCTGGTAAGTTCCTTCATATAGCCCGCTTCCGATGGAATTCAGAATTATTTCCGATCCCTTTATCTGATTAATATTTACTTTTACTTCGGCATCTGAAACCGGATTAAAAGTCTCATCATAAATCTGTGCGGTAAATTCAACCGGTTCTCCGATTGAGTAAATTTTCTTTGTTGTTTTTATAGTTACCTGCCTCTGTTCCTCGGAAGTATTGAGCCATTTAACGCTGTTATGGATGAATCTGTCAAAGAGGTCGAGTTCTTTAGGTGCAGTCTGCAGCTTCCACCGCCAAATATCTTTTGATAAAACGGCTATGGAGCTTCTGCTGCCTAATCTGCTGGTAACAATTAAAGGTTTATTTACGATATTATTATTCACTTTAATTTTTGCAAGCACATTGCTCTCCGGTTTTGCCTGAAGTCCCGTATAATATTGAAAAACAGGCGGCAGATTATCCCAGGCAGAAAGATTATTCTGTGCATTATTCTGAAGAAGAGGATTATTTTTTTCTTCCGGCGAAATGACCGGCTGAACTTCAATCCAATCCCTGGCAGACTGTCCGGCAATAAACGGCAGTTCAGTCTGCAGTGTTCTAAGTTTAATAAAATCTATTCCTCCGGATAAGAGGAAAAAGAACGGCTTATTTTTTTCCGATAGCTGGTTTTTTATTTTACTAAGAAAAGCGCCCGGAGTTTCTTTTGATGGAAAACCGATTAAGAAAATAACATTTGAGCTGTCGATTAATTTATCGGGATTGTCTTTCTCAATAAACCTGTTCTGTGCAATAAATGTGAGCGAATTTACCGTGAGGTTTTCATCTTTCTTGAGAAGATTTTTCGTGAAGGCCAGATCCGCTGAAGGAGAGCCGGCAATCAGCAGCACTTTTATCTTATTGCTTAAGACATTTAGAAACACAGTCTTTTTGTTGTTTGCAAATGTAAACTCTCCCTTAAGTTCAGTCGCCCGAACTGTAATTTTTTTTTCGCCGCTGGTTTTCGGAGTGAAATTAAAATTTATGCTCTCGACTCCTTCTTCTTTAAGAGTTATTCCTTTCTGTTCAAGCAGCTTTTCATTTTCATACAGCGACAGGAAAATATTCTGGTCTGCAAAGCCGGTATTCTGAACGGAAACATTAATTAGCGTGGGAGTTTCGGCATAAATAAATTCATTATAAATTATATTTTTTATTTCGATATCATTTCTCCGGGTTGTATCCCCTACACCGATTGTGAATACAGGAAGGTTCAGCTTTTCGGCGGCATATACCGGGCTCGATCCCTCAGTTATTACTCCGTCGCTTATAATTATTATCGATGAGATATTTCTTTCACTTTCATCCAGATCCTCAGTTTCATTTTCCATATCCGAAAAAATATTTGAGAAATTGCTGCTCCCTTCAGAAAAATTGATATTATTTATTGAATCTTTTTCATTATTATTAAAAGGATCAGCTTTCCGAACTTTAGTTCCGAAAGTATAAATATTTATATTATCTTTTAATCCTGTCTCCTCCAGCTTTGCTAAAAATTCCCGGATGTTCTCTTCCCTATTACTGCCGTCTTTAATAAGAATAGATCTTGAATTATCGACAAATACCAAGCTGACCGGTTTGAGCGTTATTTTTCTTGTTAATGTTAAAATCGGCTCGAAAACAATAAACAATAATAAAATTAATGCAAGAATTCTTAGTGAGATTAAAATTATTTTTTTTATACCCCTTACCGGAGGTACAGTAAATCTATAAATAAAAATTGAATAAGAAACTGCTAAGAGAAGGAAAAAGAAAAAATAAAAAGGGTTGAACGAAAATGTAAAATCGATTTTTTCTAAACCGGACATCAATTATCCTTTACGGGGAAGCACAGCTCTCCCTTAATTACGGTAGCTGCATTTCCGGAAATGTAAAGTTCATTTTCTTCCTGAAAATATTGAACTCCGATTCGCCCCCTTCTCCCGATAAAGTCTCCCTGTTCAAATTGAAGCGAGACATCCCCGCTATTGCTTGAAGATATCATGCCTAATTTCTTTAGCACAAGCAGCAATGGTCCATTTGCAGAGCCGGTAACAGGATCTTCATTTATTCCGTAATATGGAGCAAAGAAGCGCAAATGTGCTGAATTACCTTTTTCAAGGGTTTCTAAAGTGAATACGGTGAAACAGTCGATATCTCCTGCTTTTGATAATTGAAGAAGCTTGTTGAAATCAGGTTTTATTTTTTCTATACTGGAAAGTTTATTAAGATAAATATAAAGATAGCCGTTCTCTACTCTTACAAAAGGAATGTTTTTATCTGTCTGCTCTTCCGTCAATCCGAGTGCATTCAGAATTTGCTCACGATTATTCTTATAGAATTCAACTGAGTAAACCGGGATCTGCATAAAATATCTTTCCCCTTCCCTGCGGCATTTCAGAATTCCGGAAAGTGTATCAAACTTAATTGACGAATTATCCTTTAACAGATTTTGCTCGGAAAGAAAATGAAGAGAAGCAATGGTTGCATGTCCGCAAAGCTGAACTTCAACTGCGGGAGTAAACCACCTTAGATTATAATCGGCTTTATCCGATTTTGAAAGGAATGCTGTTTCCGAAAGATTCATTTCATTTGCGATCATCTGCATTTCATTCTTAGTTAAATGATCTCCGAAAGTTACCCCGGCCGGATTTCCTTCAAACGGATTTTTTGTAAAAGCATCTATTTGATGTATGTTAAGTTTTTTTACCATCGAACAGCTCCTCTATTTTCCAGTTTTTCATTTTTTCGTAAGTATCATAATCAGTAAGATCAAAATGAATCGGAGTTACTGAAACGTAATTCTTTCTGATAGCAGCCTGATCGGTTTCAATTTCGGTATCAACTTCTTTTAAATTTCCCGTAAGCCAGTAATAATTTCTTCCATAAGGATCAACTCTCTGCTCATAAATATCATCCCATTTTGATTTCCCCTGTTTCGTTAATACTATTCCGGCTATTTCATTCTCGGGAACATCCGGAACGTTTACATTAAGAAGAGTTCCGCGGGGTAGTCCTTTATCTACTATCTCCTTCGCTAGCATCTTAGCAATTTTCCCGGCAAATATAAAATCTTTTGCCATATGATTCGTAACCGAAATGGCCATAGAGGGAACATCCATTATTGCAGCTTCTCTTGCCGCAGAGACTGTCCCGGAATATATAATGTTTATTGCAGTATTTGATCCGTGATTAATTCCTGAGACTACTAAATCGGGTACCTGTTTGATAATGTTTCTAATCCCGATTTTAACGCAGTCGGCCGGAGTTCCGTCAACCGCATATCCAAAAAATTCCCCGTTTTTGTTGAACTCAAGGACTCTTAAAGGCATAAGCATTGTTATACCGTGAGCCACTGCACTCTGTTCTTTCAGTGGGGCAACAACCGTAACTTCCCCGATTTCTTTAAGGGCTTTTACCAAAAACTCTATCCCCTTGGAATCTATCCCGTCGTCGTTTGTTGCTAAGATCTGCAAACCGAAAAAAATCCTATGTAATTATAAATTATTTCTCTCAATATAGCGCTAATCGTTTTTAGTCTCAATTGATTATAATGAGCATGGAGCTAAAAAACTGCAGGATTTTTTATAAGAATTTTTAGGATTTCTTTCGGTTAGCGTAGTAGGAATTTACTCGGTTATTCCTGAATTCAATGCATATAGAACTAGTTCAACAGGCGATTTTATCTTCAGTTTTCTCATAATGTTTTTCCGGTGGGTATAAACAGTATGAATGCTTAGGAAAAGCATATCGGCAATTTCTTTATTAGAATATCCTTTTACTGCTAATTTAATTATTTCAATTTCCCTCATGCTTAATGCAGCAGGTTTACACTCATCGTCATCTTCGGCCAAATGTTTTTCCAGAATAACGTCCAGAATTTTGTTGCAGAAAAATTTTTCACCTTTTGAAACTGCTTCCAGTGCATCGATTAATTCTTCTTCCCCGCATTCTTTGGTTAAATATCCAAGCGCTCCGCTTTTTATTACCTTTAAAATATTTTCCTTCTTATTATGGCTGGAGATTATAAGCACTTTGGTGCCCGGCGAAAACTCATCAACTTTTTTCAGGTCATCGATTGCAATAAAATCCGGATGGTCATAATCAAGAACCAGCAGATCAGGTTTTAAAGATTTCAGCTTATTCCAGAATTCCGATCCTTTTGTGATTTCTCCTTTAACGGTAAAATCTTTCATGCTTTCTGCGACTTTCTTGAATCCTTCCCGGACTAAAAATGCCGGATCAGCTATTACAGCATTCACCATTCACCTGATATTAATTGATCTATTATTATTAAGATTAAATATAAATAAGAAGAGTGATAACTACAAGAAATAAAAAATAAGCAGAATTAAAAAGCCATTGGATTACTTAAGGAAATCTTCCCGGCACGGAGTGAAAACATCAATTAAAATTCCTTTTTCAAGACAGGTTACCCCATGTTCAATATCAGGGGGTACAAAAAAAGAATCCCCTTCCCTCAAGATTCTCTCATCTTTACCTATAACGGTTTGGAATTTTCCTTTAGCTACGTAAGTTACCTGTCTGTGAGGATGTCTATGAAGCGTACCGACAGCGCCTATTTCAAAATCTACAAGAACCATCATCAGGTTTTCATCATACCCGAGAATTTTTCTTTTTATGCCTTCCCCTGCTTTTTCCCATTCGGTATTTTCAGTTTGAATAAAATTTTTATTTATCATACCTTATTTGTTCCTCCCATTTACTTTACCTTTCGACTCTGCCGGAAGCATCACCCTTTGCTAATTTCTCCACTTCTTCAATGGAAACCAGGTTAAAATCCCCGGGAACAGTCTGTTTCAGACAGGAAGCAGCAACAGCAAACTCCAGGGCTTCTTTACTATTCTCTTTTGTAAGCAGTCCAAAGATTAATCCGCTTGCAAATGAAACGCCTCCACCTACCCTATCGACTATCTGTACATCATACCTTTTGGATCTTGTAGGATTCTTACAATCTTTATCATCAACCATTAG
>DAISZW010000196.1:4799-6083 GCA_036824595.1 Ignavibacteriaceae bacterium | reverse complement strand
AATCGAAAATTATAACATATTAAAAAGCACTGACGGCGGTAATTCATGGACAAAAACGTACTCTAGTAATTATCTAATGAAAGTATTGGCTATCAATGAAAACATTGCTGTACTATTGACTGGTTATGATGAAATCGTAATTACGACAAACGGAGGTTCGGATTGGACAACCATAGATACAGATGCGGAAGAAGATTTAAATGATCTTTATTTTACCGATCCGAATAACGGAATTATAGTCGGCGATATGGGAGTTATAATAAAAACAACAAATGCCGGTTTAGATTGGTCGCCAATAACCAGCGGTACCACTGAATATCTTTATTCGGTTTGTTTTACCGATGCTAATAACGGATGGACTGTAGGAAACAACGGGACAATCTTAAGAACAACGGATGGCGGATCAACATGGAATCCTCAGAACAGCGGAACGACAGAAAGTCTATACGATGTCTGCTTCGTTAATTCAGATATTGGATATGCAACTTACCGCTATGATGAATCAATCTTGGTTACTACCAACGGAGGAACACAATGGAATTCTCAAGATATATACGACGGCTATTATTCAGTTCTTTCTTTTATGGACAATAATAATGCGGTTCTCGTTTATTACTATGGTATTTTACATACCAGTGACGCAGGAGCAACCTGGACTCCTCAAAAAATTGGAACGAGCAATACTTTGTATGCAGTTTCAAAAGTAGGAAACCGGTGGATAGCTGTAGGTGCTTATGGGACTATATTAAAATCATCATTCGGGGAAGTTGCGGTTAGAGATAAAAATGAAATCCCAACTGTATTCAGTTTACAGCAGAATTACCCGAACCCGTTCAATCCCGGGACAAAAATAAATTACTCAATACCAAAGGAATCTTTTGTATCCCTGAAAGTTTATGATATTCTTGGGAAAGAAGTAGTAGCATTGATTAATGAAGAACAGCCCCTGGGAAGTTATGAAGTGGATTTTGATGCTTCTAATCTTTCTGCGGGAGTTTATTTCTACAAATTACAGGCAGGAGATTTTGTTCAGACCCGGAAGATGCTTCTGATTAAATAATTTGAATTGTTAATTGTTTTTTGATCGAAGCTTCGCTTCGATCTACAAATTCTAAACTAAGAGCTGCAGCAGTGCGGCTCTTAGTTTTTAAACAAGTTTGTTAGTTAACTTCCCACGTATTCCCGCTGAAGAGAACTTTCTCCAGGGAACCCTCCCCTTTTTTCTTTTTCACTTCAGCAATTTGATTTACAATCCCTTCGTCGTAAGTAGGTTTGATAATCTGG
>DAISZW010000196.1:0-4699 GCA_036824595.1 Ignavibacteriaceae bacterium | reverse complement strand
ACGCAGTTCTGGAATATCTCGATAAACGCCAGACCTTTATGATCTGCAGCTCTTTTAATCATTGCCTGTAGATGCTTCGGATCCCTGTCAATTGCACGGGCGACAAAAGTAGCTTCACTGCCGATTGCTAAAGAAACCGGGTTAAATGGATAATCAACGCTCCCGTACGGAGTGGTTTTGGTAATCTTTCCTTTTTCGGAAGTCGGCGAGTACTGCCCTTTTGTTAATCCGTAAATTCTATTGTTGAACAGAAGAATTTTAAGATCGACATTTTTTCTGCATGCATGAATGAAATGATTTCCGCCGATGCTTAAAAGATCGCCGTCGCCGGTTGCAACCCAAACTGAAAGATCGGGATTGCTTATTTTAACTCCCGTGGCAATTGCAGGTGCTCTCCCGTGAATTGTATGAAATCCGTAAGTCTCCATGTAATATGGAAATCTAGAAGAACATCCGATACCGGAAATCCAAACAATATTTTCTTTTTTAACACCGATTAAATCGGGAAAAGTTCTCTGCACCTGTGCAAGGATTGAATAATCACCGCACCCGGGGCACCATCTTACATCCTGTGAAGTTGCAAAATCCTTAGCTGTATATTTCTTCTCTTGCACGTCCGCCGAAGCTTTAGCGTAGGCGGAATCTTGCACTTGAGCTTCTTTCTCATCTGCCATTGGATAAACCTCCAAGAATATCTTTAATTTTTTCTTCAATATCCGAAGTTCTGAGGGGTAAACCGCGGACCACATTAAACTGTATGACCGGAATTAAAAATTCACTGCGTAAAATTTTTGCGAGCTGTCCGCGATTAATTTCCGGGATAAGTATTTTCTTAAATCTCTTCAATACATCTGCTGTATTTTTAGGAAAGGGATTTAAATATTTAAAATGTGTTTGAGATACTTTATATCCCTGCTGCCTGATATTTCTAACCGACTCAGTAATTGCTCCGTAAGTACCTCCCCATCCAACAACCAGCAGCTCTCCTTCACTGTCGCCGTCGACTTTTAAATCGGGAATATCATTAACAATATTTTTTATTTTCTGTTCCCTTATCCGGACCATTAAATCGTGATTATCAGGATCGTAGCTAACATTTCCCGAAATATTTGCTTTTTCCAATCCGCCGATGCGGTGTTCTAATCCGGGAGTTCCCGGTTTGGTCCACGGACGGGACAGATTATTATCTCTTAAGTACGGTGCAAATCCCTCCTTTTCAGTCCGGAATTTTACATTTATGTCTGCCAATTCATTTGCATGCGGTATTTTCCAGGGCTCGGAACCGTTAGCTAAATAACCGTCAGTAAGAAGAATTACGGGGGTCATATATTTTAAAGCTAAACGGGAAGCTTCAAGAGCCATATCAAAGCAGTCGCTTGGAGTAGAAGCAGCAACAACTGCAACCGGCGATTCACCATGTCTTCCGTAAATTGACTGTAAAAGATCTGCTTGTTCTGTTTTTGTAGGAAGCCCTGTGCTCGGTCCGCCGCGCTGGACATTAACAATAACCAGAGGAAGTTCAGTCATTACTGCTAAACCGATTGCTTCGGTTTTAAGAGCTAAACCCGGCCCGCTTGTAGTGGTAATTGCCAAATTTCCGGCAAAAGCAGCTCCGATTGCAGAAGAAATACCTGCAATTTCATCTTCTGCTTGAAAAGTCTTTACTCCAAACTCTTTATAATTGCTTAGGTATTGCAGAATTTCCGACGCGGGAGTAATAGGGTACGAGCCAAGGAATAAAGGAAGTTTGCTTTTTACAGACGCAGCAAGAAATCCTAACGCCGTTGCTTCATTTCCCGAAATGCTCCGGTACACACCTGAAGGGAGCTTTGCCGGTTTAATTCTAAATCGGGTTGTAAAGACTTCAGTAATCTCTCCAAAGCTGTATCCTGCACTTAATGCTTTTGTATTTGCATCTGCATATTCAGGTTTTTTCTTAAACTTATTTTCAATCCAGTTTAAGGTCGGTTTCAGGGGGCGGTCATACAGCCAGTACATCAGTCCAAGTGCAAAAAAATTCTTACAGCGTGATTTCTCTTTTTGTCCTAGTA
The DNA here is from genome assembly GCA_036824595.1 of Ignavibacteriaceae bacterium. Lineage (GTDB taxonomy): Bacteria > Bacteroidota > Ignavibacteria > Ignavibacteriales > Ignavibacteriaceae > DATKLQ01. The sequence continues at coordinate 2,648 of DAISZW010000196.1, read as the reverse complement.
GACTCTCCTCCAATGCTTTATTTGTCAGCGAACTTATCGGTACAGGAAATATTTCAAATCCATCCAGGCTTTTATCTTCTAGCGGATTAGTTTCGTAGCCGGCTAATTTTAAATTTTTTGAATCGAAAGAATCCGTATTAGCAATTATAATCCCACCTGGCTTCAATTCAGCAATATTTTTTTTGATTGCTGCAGGATTCATTGCTATTAAGATATCCGGGCGGTCACCTGGAGTATAAACCTCGCTGCTCCCGAAATGAAGCTGAAATCCGCTTACACCGTATAATGTCCCGGATGGTGCTCTTATTTCAGCAGGATAATCGGGCAGTGTGCTTAAATCATTTCCTACTAAAGCAGTAGTATCACTGAATTGACTGCCAGTCAGCTGCATTCCATCACCGGAATCTCCTGCAAATCTTACTGTAACTTCACTCAAATTCCGGATCTCTTTTTCTTTTGCCATTTTGGTTTATGTAATTGTTTGAAAAGTTTGCAGGGTGTTGATGCTATAATTGTGCCATTATGGAAATATTTTATTTCTATTTACGAAAATGAATTTCAATAGAATTTATATTTATAATTATCAACTTTTCACAGAAAATGCTTGAAATTTCTCGAAAATGAAAAGCTTAAGCAATATGTTGTAAGAAGTAAGAATGAATAAAAAAGGACTGAATTAATTTAATTAATGATAAAAGTTTTAATTAATCTCGTTTAAATATTTTAAAAATTCTTCAGCATCGACAAATCCTGTTATTCTCCGGTATTCTTCCCCATTTGAATCAATTATCAGAACAGTTGGAACTCCTACAATATTATATTTCTCTTTTAATTTTTCTACTTCAGGAGATAAAGATTTAGTCATATCGGCTTTGTAGGTATCAAACTCTTTTGATTTCGCAATTACCTTTGAATCGGAAAAAGTATTCGCATCAAGTTCCTTGCACGGGATGCACCAGTCGGCATAAAAATCTATTATAGTTCCTTTTTTATTATTTGCAGCCTGAATATCGGATTTATTTGTAATTGGTATCCAATCGATTGAATTTTTATCAGACGGAATAATTGCATAAACTGCAGCGGCGATAATTATAATGGAAAAAATAATTTTGAATATTCTGAATCCTTTAACATTGCCGGATGATTTATCAAACAACAAAAGATATGCTCCTGCAACAAGCATGTAAACAGGAAGAATATATCCCGATAAAGGATCTGGCAGCAGCGGAAGGATAAAATAGAGAGCCATGCCAAGCAGAATAAATCCGAAAATATGCTTAACGGCATTCATCCATTCGCCGCTCTTTGGAAGTTTTTTAATCTTTCCTGAAAAAACAGCAAGGATTAAATAAGGAAGTCCAAGTCCTAGTGAAAGGACAAAGAACATTAAAAATCCGAAATAAGGATCAGCTTTTGCGGCCACATAAGTTACAAGCCCGAGTACAAACGGACCTATGCATGGTGCGGCCACAATTCCCATTGTTAATCCCATAAAGAATGCACCGTAATAGCCTCCTTTAGCACCGCCGGCTTTTGCAACAAGAGCATCGGGCAGCTTGAATTCATAAACACCGAACATGCTTAACGATAAAGTTATAAAGACAAGAGCGATAAAAATAATTACAAACGTGTTTTGCAGAAGGGAACCGAATATAGCACCGCTTAATGCAGTTATTACTCCAATTACGGAATAGGTTAAAGACATTCCGATCAGGTATAAAAATCCCATCATAACAAGTTTTTTTGTACTGCCTTCGGTTTGTCCTCCGAAATACCCGACGGTAATAGGAATTAAAGGATAAACACACGGAGTTAAATTAAGTGCAAGTCCGCCTAAAAAAACTAAGATTATACTGAGCAGGAGCCCGTTATTTTCCAATGCGGAATAAACCGGATCATCCGATTTATTGGTTGGTTTTACATCAACAGGAGAATAAGATAAATCAATGTTCTTAAAAATTTCCTGATTAATTTCTTTAACATAATCCCCTTTTCCGGCAGCCCGGATAATGATTGTATCTTTTGCTGAAGAAGGAGGAAGGCAAATTTTGTCGTTGCATGCCTGGTAATTTAAAACCACAATCAGCGGGTACTCGCCAGGTTTAATTTCTTTTGCCGTTTCAACTAAACCGCCAATAATAATTTCATTTTCCCAAACGGATAAAGGATTTTCGGAAAAGCTTAATCTTACATCATGGGGATTGGGATAAACGGAATTTTTCAACTTAAAATTCGGATTTTCCTCAATGGTCAATTCCGAGGGAATTAGAAAATCTTCGTAAGGCTTGTTTGAATTTATATGCCATGAATCCTTAATACCAATTTTTACTGCCAATTTAAATTCGCTGCCGGGATGAATTTTATCCAGTGATTTGTAAGCTTCCATCTTTATTAAATCTTTCGGTCCGCCTAATTGAGCATAAGCATGAACGCTTAAAAAGAATATAAAAGATAAAATTATATATGTAAATCCTGCCGCTCTTTTAGAATCTATTAATTTCAATTTTTTAATCTTTTAATTTTTTTTAATTATTAATCTTTTTACTTTTTCCTGCATAGCTGGAAAATCTTTCAATTATTTTATTATTTGTAATCTTTTTACCGCATACGGGAGGCTGCTCTGCGATAAAATCTTTTAAATTTTTTTA
>DAISZW010000195.1:0-6087 GCA_036824595.1 Ignavibacteriaceae bacterium | reverse complement strand
TTCATCTCTTCAAATTGATTAGCCAAAAGCTGTATCCCTATCGGCAGTCCTTCTGAGCTTTTTGCCGCCGGAATACTTATCCCCGGAATGCCTGCTAAATTTGCAGACGTTGTATATATATCGCTCAAATACATTTCCAGCGGATCGCTCGATTTTTCGCCGAGCTTGAATGCGGTTGTCGGAGTGGTCGGAGTTAAAATCAAATCAACATCTTTGAATGCATTATCAAAATCGTTCTTAATAAGTCTGCGGACTTTCTGTGCTTTCCTGTAGTAAGCATCGTAGTAGCCTGCAGATAAAACATAAGTTCCCAACATTATTCTTCTTTTAACTTCAGTGCCGAATCCTTCTGTCCTGGAGGATTTGTACATTTCTAAAAGCGAAACAGAATTTTCCGATCTGTACCCGTAACGTGCACCGTCATATCTTGCTAAATTCGAAGAGGCTTCGGCAGTAGTTAAAATGTAGTATGCAGCAATGGTGTATTCGGTATGCGGTAAGTGAATTTCCTTAATTATAAATCCGTCTGATTTGAGCTTTTCAATAATTTCTTCGGCAGCTTTTTTTATTTCCGGAGAAAGTCCTTCTCCAAAATATTCCTCGGCAAAACCAATCACCGGCATTTTACCGTTAAACGATAAATTATTGATAAAATCGGGGACAGGCAGATTTGCCGAAGTAGAATCCTTTTCATCTTTTCCGGATATTACCTGAAGGATTGCTGCAGCATCTTCAACATTATTTGTAAAAGGACCGATAGAATCGAAAGAAGAGGCAAAAGCAGTGAGTCCGTAGCGTGAAACTCTGCCGTACGTAGGTTTTAAGCCGTATACGCCGCAGAAAGCTGCAGGCTGCCGGATTGATCCTCCCGTGTCTGTACCTACAGATGCATCGCATAATTCGGCTGCAGCCGCAGCACCGGAGCCGCCGCTCGATCCGCCCGGGACTCTTTCATTATCCACAGGATTTAAAACCGCACCGAATGCAGAATTTTCAGTTGAAGAACCCATTGCAAATTCGTCGCAGTTTGTTCTGCCGATAATTATTGCATCTTCATCAATTAATTTCTGAACCGCGGTGGCTGTATAAACCGCATTAAAGTCTTTTAGAATTTTCGATGAGCAGGTGTTCGGTTTTCCTTTCATTGAAAGGACATCTTTTACCGCAATCACCATTCCCGCAAGCCTGCCGTGACTGCCGGATTTAATTTTTTCCTGAATAATTTTCGCCTGCTCCCGTGCATCGTCTTCAAAAACAAAATTGAATGCATTAAGCCTTTTGCTCTCTTCAATCCTATTTAAAAAATAATTTACATTCTCCGTTAAAAAGAGGCTGCCGTTTTTAATTTTTTCTATTTTATCCTGAAAATTTAAATAAGATAACACTTTTCGGTTTAGATTATGGTTGAAAGATCAGCATTTCACGGTTAGGTAAGAATGATAAAATAAAACCCTCTGCCTTATGCTTCGTGCTGTCCGGATTGTGAAGGGTGAATAGGCTCTTATTTCTTCTCTTGTGTCTTATTCTCAATCTGGTCTGTCGATTTTATTTCATCCTGGACATCTCTTAATCCCTTTTTAAACTCCGACATTCCCTTGCCGATCCCTCTGGCAAGTTCCGGGATTTTCTTCGCACCGAATAAAATCAAGATTACTAAAAGGATAAGGATTATTTCGCCGGCGCCTAAATTACCAAACATAATTACACCTCAATTTTTTTCTTATTAATTATCCCGCAAGAGCCGGAGCTGTTTTTGACTGAAGAATATGATTTGCTAACGAATTAAAAATTAATCTGCCGTCTGTTTTCCCTAGAATGGCATCACAGCTTCTTTCCGGGTGCGGCATCATTCCCAGTACATTTCCTTCTTTGTTTATAATTCCTGCAATGTTCATTAAAGAGCCGTTTGCATTATACTTCTCGTCAATATCTCCGTCTGGAGAAGAATATTTAAATACAATCTGGTTATTTTCAATCAATGATTTTACCGTTTCTTCATCTGCAAAATAATTTCCGTCACCGTGGGCTATAGGTATTTTTAAAACCTTTTTGCTGATTCCTCTTGTGAAAGGAGTATCGTTGTCAACGACAGATAAATAAACATCTTTACAAATGAATTTAAGGGATTTGTTCCTTAACAATACTCCCGGGAGCAGACCGGCTTCAACCAGAATCTGGAACCCGTTGCAGATTCCCATTACGAAACCGCCTTCTTTTGCAAAATTAATTACCGAATTCATAATGGGGGAGAAGCGTGCAATTGCTCCGGTTCTTAAATAATCGCCGTAAGAAAAACCGCCGGGCAGAATAATTACATCGCATCCTTTCAAATCGGTTTCTTTATGCCACAAGAAAGTAACATCAAAATCGAAAATTTTCCTCAAAGCGTAATATGCATCGTAATCGCAGTTTGAGCCGGGGAAAATTACAACTCCGAATTTCGGCTTCACTTTACCTCCGCAGCTTCTTTTTCTGAAACAGGCTTGTCTTGGCTCATCGAAGATGAGACAGATTCCAAGGTAAATTCGTAATCTTCCATAATCGGATTGGAGAGCAGCTTGGTGCAGTATTCGTTAACTTCTTTTTCTGCTGCAGCTTTATTATCCGTATCGACAGTAAATTCGATATACTTTCCGATCCTTGTATCTTTAATATTCTTTAATCCTAAATGTCCGGCCCCTATTTCAACAGCTTTTCCCTGGGGATCCAAAATTGAGGGCCTTCTTTTAATAATAACCTTAACTTTAAACAAATTCAGCTCTTATTTTTTTTTGAAATATGTTGGAAAATATGCCTAAAAATACCAAATACTATTATGAAAACAAATATAAAGAAGAGCGCCTTTCCCTTAGTTACGATAAGGATAATTATTCCTGCGGCTGCAAAAATATGATCAAACGGTTTTTCTTTAATAGATCTTAGTGAAAATTTGGGAATTGTGTCATACCTTATTCTGCTCACCATCATGAATGATAAAATTATAACAAGAGGAATTATGAAATAAGAAAAGGGAGCGGAATAGCCGGAGTTATTATGATAATATGCAATTACAAATGCCGCAACGGTTATTCCGGAGGAGGGGATTGGAAGCCCGATAAAATATTTCTTATCAAAACCGATTAATTGAACATTGAACCTTGCAAGCCTGAATCCTCCTGCAATCATCAGAAGTGAGCTGATGATTATCCCCCATACTTCATATTGAATAAGATATGAAGAATAGATCAGAAATGCGGGAGCCGCTCCGAATGAAACTATATCGGAAAGTGAATCGAGCTCAACACCAAGCTCGCTGCTGGAATTGGTTAATCTTGCCAATGCCCCGTCTAGCATATCAAAAACTGCGGCGGCAATTATGTACCAGGCAGCGGAAATAAATTTCCCTTGGCTTGCGCTGATTATCGATAAAAAACCGCAGAACATGTTCAATGCTGTAAACAGGTTGGGAATAACCGAACGGGTAATTCTGAACCTATTCATTTTCTACAGGATATTCAAAAAGAATGGTTTCACCCGCAAATACCTTTTGGCCTTTTTTTACTTTTTCAATCCATTCAGGCGGTACAATTACATCAACCCTGCTTCCGAATTTTATCATCCCGAACTTTTCCCCTTTATTTACTTTTTCTCCAGGTTTTATCTCATATACAATTCTTCTGGCAATAAATCCGGCAACCTGTCTGAAGAACACTTTCCCGTATCTGCTGATTATTCCGTATTCAGCTCTTTCGTTATCATCGGAAGATTTATCTTCAAATGCGGCAATGAATTTTCCTTTATGGTATTTTAAATATTCTATGGTTCCGTCAATCGGGATCCGGTTTACATGAACGTTTAGAGGGGACATAAAGATTGAAATCTGTTTTGCCGGACCGTTTATAAATTTTTTATCTTCAAGAGTTTGAACAAAAAGAACTTTTCCGTCTGCCGGGGAAACCAGGATATTTTCTTTATCAGGCGTAATTCTTTCGGGATCTCTGAAAAAATTTAATGAGAGGAGTACAAAGATGAGAGTTAGAACGATTATCCCGCTTTTCAGATAAGAATTATTTAGAAATAAACTTCCGCTGATGATTATAAATGCAATTATACAGATGATTCCGAGAGTTGAGTATCCGTATTTTGTAAACATTCCTATGTGCTTAGCATATTATGAATTTGGGCTACGTATTTTTTAATTGCATTAGGTGTATCTAGTTTATATGGATTTACCCAGGCCGATTCTTTGTCCGCTGGAAGTATTTTTATGCTTTTCGGAGTAAAATCGTCAACCAGATAAATTCTTCCGTCATTTTTGCCGAAATAGCAGTCAACTTCGGCCAGAATTGCATTCCTTCTTTCGAAGAAGGATTTTAAAACAGCATTAACCTTAGAACAAATCCTCAAAATTATTTTCAGATCCTCGTTTGTGCAGATATTGAAAGAGAGTAAATGACTTTCGGTTATAATATTATCTTTGCCGCCGCAGTAATGGTATTGCACAACAGGCATCTGAAGCGATTCACACTCTTTCCTGGTAAAAATTTTAGCAGTTCTTTTATCGATTATATTCAGAATTTTTACCGAAAACGGTAGCCGCTCATGTTTGAAAAATTTTAACTTGGAATGGTTGGAAATTTTAATAAAAGCTGAAGGAATATGATATTCTCTCAGATAATCGAAAAAGAATGAGTTAATCTGCGCGAACTTTTCTCCCATTACTTTATTTTTTACTTTCTTTTTTCCATTATCTTCAAAATTTCCGGAATATTCGACAATAGTATAATCCAGCTGGTCAACCGGAAGATCTTTGCGGGAAAGTTCCTCGTATAATGTTCGGTTGTTGTTAAATTCTAATTCCACAATAATTTAATATTTTTTTGCAGCAAAAATTAAAAAAGTTAAGTGTATAATGTCAATCCAATATATTATATTTGTACAATAATTAAAACATTTTGAACAAAAATTTATAGACTGGAGGAGGTTGATGAAGGGCGGAATGCAGGGTATGCTGAAACAAATACAGAAAATGCAGTCAGAAATGCAGAAAGTACAGGAAGAATTGGGAAATTTGACCGTAACTGAAGAAGCCGGCGGAGGTATGATTAAGGCAACTGCTAACGGCCATAGGGAGATTATATCGTTAGAAATTGACCCGCAAGTCATAAAATCTGATGAAAAAGAGATTCTGGAAGACCTCGTAGTAGCCGCCGTGAACAAAGCAATCCAATCTGCTGCAAAAAAAGCCGAGGAAGAGATGGCAAAAGTTACCAAAGGAATGATTCCTCCAGGATTAAATATCCCGGGTTTATAAATTGCAGATTGCCGAACCTTTACAGATTGCCATCGACGAGTTGAGCAAGCTCCCCAGCATTGGAAGGAAAACAGCCCAACGGCTCGCCCTTTATCTTCTTAAATGCAGTGATGAAAGCGTTAACAACCTCATTAAAGCTGTCCGGGATTTGAAATCAAAACTTCAATTCTGTAAAAAATGCTTCAATATTTCGGAAGAAGAATATTGTGAAATCTGCAAGAGCGGTAAAAGAGATAAAAGTATTATTTGCGTTGTGGAAGAGGCAAGCGACGTAATTGCAATTGAAAAATCGCACGAATATAACGGCATATATCATGTTCTGGGGGGAGTTCTTTCGCCTCTGACTGGTGTCAGCCCCGAGCAGTTAAAAATAAAAGAGCTGATTAAAAGATTTGAAACCGAAGAGATTGCGGAGATAATCCTGGCAATGAATCCGGATACGGAGGGGGAAGCAACATCGTTATACCTGGCAAAATTAATTAAACCTCTTGGAATTAAGGTATCCAGAATTGCACGCGGACTTCCTGTTGGAGGAGACCTCGAATTTGCAGATGAAGCAACAATCGGAAGAGCAGTAATTTCAAGAATAGAAATTTAAATAACCAAATCCGCACAACAGACTATTAGTTTGTTCATACAATATTGAGATTCAAATTTATATCGTCACAAACAAGAATTTATTAAAACTTTACAAGTAAACTCATCCTGTGACCTTCTTATGCTAATCATAAGTCTCTCCCTTTTTAAGAGATTGTGTGAAAATTCAAATATGAAGAATAAATATTCCATATCTA
>DAISZW010000194.1:0-6189 GCA_036824595.1 Ignavibacteriaceae bacterium | reverse complement strand
AAGCTGAAAGCGAAGCAGTGTTCCCGGAACAAATCCGCTTCGACAGAGTATCTGGCTCCCCATTTGATTTTAATCCGACAGGGAAATAATCAATGGAAGCTCCGTCAGGAACCGAGTCTTTTTTTATAATATTTATCCATTCGGCAGAATTTGAAACTTTAGGAAAAAGAATAGAACCGTTACTAAAATTCACCTGTTTGCTGAGAGATAAATTTGCTTCACCGAATCCGCGTTTTGAATATGCTTCGGGAACAGAACCTTTTGAAGCCCCTTTCCTGCCGATAATACACCATGAATCCCTATATCCGACGCTATCTGCATATAAGCTGCCGTAGGTTTCAATGACTCTCCTGACTTCCGTTCCTTTGCTGAATCCAAGTACAGATTGAGCAGCATCGGCACATACTGTCATCGCAACAATTTTTCCTTCCGGAAGCGAATTAAGATAGGAGATAAGTGAATCATCGGAACTAGCATTGTCAGTATAAAGAAAATATTTAAAATTTCCCGGCATTAGAGTTAAAGTATCAATTTCAGCGGTGCCTATTCCCCAGTAAAATGTATTCGGAAGAGTTTCCTGGTCGTTGAATAGGACGGCACCGTATTCACCGTCATCCGATCCGGCTGAATGTATTTCCAAAATATTTTGTGAAGAATTCAGCTTCCAAACCTGTTCTGAAGAATCAAAAATAGTATTTTGAAAAAGAAAGCCTTGAGAAAAAGAATAATCGGCAAACCATCCGAAATTATTTTCAATGTTCCTGAAAGAATAAACTTCGGACCATTCCGATTCCTGGTTATTTAATTTAGCCTTCCACCAGTACCTTGATGAAGTAACTAAACTATCAATTTCAATTTCCGTATAAACACTATCGAATACTGTAACAAAGTTTTTACTGTCAGTAAATTCAGGACCGGAAGAAACCGAAAGGAGTATCTCTTCAGGCATTCCCGGAAAAAATAATGTTGGATTCAGCAATCTTATATTACGGTTAAAAGATGTATAATATTTCTCAAATTCTATAGGTCTGACCGAAGTTGAATATACTGTAAATCTGAATTCAGCCAGATTATCGTTCTCATACTGTTCATCAAAAAGACCAGGTTTATCTAATTCCACAACTATCCTGTGCTCCCCTACTTTTCCTTTAACGGGTACCGGTACAATCAGGGAATCAACAAATAACGGGGCGCGAATTTTTTTATTCAACTCATAAGTTAAATTCGGCCAAAAATCAGATATATAAATATCCAATGAGTCGCCTTCAACCCGTCCGAAATTATTTACTTTGATTTTAATATAAGCAGAATCAGATTGATCGCTAGGATTTGCCCCCGTAATTTCAAATGAACTCTCCGATATTGCAAAATTCGGTTTCACCGGTGTTTTAAATACTACTATAGGATCACCAAAAAGGAAGTTGCAATAATTAAACACTCTGTTTACATCACTATAACCGCTTTCATTGAACTGTTGAATCTTTGCAAGCAAATGTGCTTTTCCTATATTTAAAACAGTATCCAGTAAAAGATTCCTATAAAACATATCCGGAAAACGAAGTGAAGTTGACAGGTATCCCCAGCTCGAATTGCCGCAGTAATTAATTGCCTGGCCGTCGGGGGAACCCAGAATAAAAAGCTCCCCGAATGCATCAATATCCGGTTCCGCAAATTTTCCTGTTGAGCATCCGAAATCGGTTATAAGAGGATTCCTGTCGGAAAAATTATTTTTTAGATCTGATGAGGAAGTAATTCCATTATCCCATGTCTGCGTCCCGCTGTGGCCGATATAAGAAATAAACAGCCCTCCCATTCCTATGGCATTACTGATTTCCGACTGTGAATATGGTCCTAAATTTGAAAGAGGATGAATAGTTTTGTAAAAATGGATTCCGTCTCCGCCTACGGGAGCAGGTTTAACAACATAATTTAAAAGATTCTGGTTCACACTCTTAATTTGTTCCAGCTGCAATGAATCATTTACGTCACCTCCGCTGAAAAAAAGATAATGCTTGTTCCAATCATCGTAATCTCTGTTAAGATAGGTCTGATGTTTCTGAAGATAAAAATAAACTTCATCGTTATCAGATGCGGGGATTCTTCCTACAAACATCTGCGGAATATTTATATTGAGCGTGTCCCATGCAGCAAACCAGACATCGCTTACAGGATTTCCAAATGAAGGAACGAGGTTTTTTCTGATTTTTCCGGAAAGAGGAGTTACAATCTTTTTATAATCATAATTGGCATCCCCTATAATGTTTAAATATGCAGGCTTCGGGCTATGCCATAAAATATTTGCAGATAAAAGAAACTCTTTAACTGCCTCGGCATTATTATTTCCGAATGAAAATTCATCGTAGATATCATCGATAAAAACTAATTCCGTACGAACGGGATAAGATGAAGAGATAAAATTGCTATAATCATTTACCGATTGCTGCAGTTCTTTATTTGATATTATAATATAATCAGCGCCGCGCTGCGGATTTCTTAAATTTTCAAACTGCTTTTTCTTCAGAAATACCGGAGATTTTACCTGGTTTCGGCTAATTACTAAATATATATCACCGCCGGAAACCGTATCTGAAAATGTAAGACTGCCGGAAGAAAAATTATACCCGGTTATTTTCTTGAATTGAGGATTAACTTTATAACAAATTACATTGGAATCACTGGAAATGTTCGAAATGCTTACTATCCTAATTGAAGAAGTTGCAGAATCCGGAATTATGATTAATAAAGAATCATTTCGGGCAGTATTCCACCGGTAAAAAACTATATCAACCCAGTCAATTAATGCCTGATGAAAACTTGCCTGGGTTGGAAATCCGAATACCCTGTATATATTGCTTCCCTGTATTAAAGAATTTGAATTGAATGAACTCGAAAGATTGACAGTCTGCCTGAAATCAAAAAACATTGTATCCGCCGGTGAAGCGGAGTTCAAACTCGAGCCGAAGGAATGAGCATCATTAACTAAATTTGCAGCATTACTGATTAACCGGGTATATGTTTTAACCTGAGTATTAGGCACAAAATCCCGGGCATTAAAAGTAAATGAAGACGTTGATCCCCCATTTACGACCAGCCAAGTCCAGGCTTTATTCTCCTGCCAGAACGGCAGCTGCACCCTAGGAGCAACCGCATCATAATACCAGAGTCTTTCGTCCTTTTCAAGATGAAGCTTTACAACGTGGCTTTTTAACGTATCTGAAATGCCGGAAAGAAGAGAATAAATAGAATCCGCCCGCAACCCGGGAAGTCCATCCCAGCTAAGCCAGATAAAGCTCGTATCATTGTATCTATCCATGAAGTTTAAATAATCTTCTCCCGCGGCAACAATATTTCTATATTCAGGTGAGCCGTAATTTTTTCTGCAATAAAATTCTATGTAATCATCCTCTCCGAAAGAAAGATCTTCGTCTCCTTCTATAAAAAGAGGTATCTGTTTTCCTTTAAAAAAAATTTTCAGCAAAGAAGGATTAATTTGAGCGGAATTGATACCGTAATTTGTAAGATCATTATATGTAATCCGGTATATTCCATCCTCCGGAATCCCAAGTTTAACATATTCCCGGGAATAATCGATCCAGCTGCCGGAAGAATCTAAGGCAGCGGAATAATACGGAAAAGATCTGAAAGAAGAGGCATGATCATAGTTAATAATTATTTTTTTAAGAACATTATCAAATTCATTGTCAGGTTCATAGTTTACTAAAAAAGGCTGCTCGTTCAGGATATCGATTTTTAATTCCGCTTCTAATAACTCTTTTATTTCTTTTTTCTTCCAGTTATATGAATGAGTATTGATCTGAACTACAGCACAGTAAAAATTCCGTATCCAGGTATAGCCAAGCACACGAACTTCAGAAGAAGGATATATATCGTTTGTAAAATATTTTAAATCGGGCAGAGATTTTTTATAAACAATAATCGAATCATTGATCAGTTCACTTTTTCCGTTAAGGGTTACTTCCACATTCTTTAATAAAGTAGTTTCCTTCTTCAATACCTGAACATTAATGTTGCTTTTGGGTGGAATCGCGACATAAATAATTTTTTTCGGCAGTGCCGGAGACCCGGGAGCGCTTTCATCCATAAATTTTTCATATTCTACAACAGATTTTACATCCGAGTACCTCAGATTGTACGGTTCGCCTACGAAATTAATTTTAATATGAATTGAGAAAGGATGATTTTGGACTACGGCAGATTTAAATTGAGGAATAATTTTGGAAAAACTGAGAACGGCTGCAAATAAAAAAAGATTAATGATTAACTTCATCGACCCCAATATATCTTTAGTGATTCAACTTTTCAAGCTAGCATCTGCTTTTTCAAGCACTTTGAATTCTAGCCCGAAATATTGATACTTTAGTAATTAAAAAATCCATAGCTAGTATTATCAAACAGAAATCTGTTGGAATTCTGAACCTTGTTGTACTAAAAAACAATAAATGAGGAAGCATCCAGAGTAGTATCAACAATATTAAATAAAATTTTTCCTTACGTAATTTATATTCCTTCTGAATAAAAAACATAATTATAGAAAAAATACCGAGCAGAATTATCGGTCCGCTGAAGAGAAATGTTATTACTGTTTTTATTGTTGAATCGCTCCAGTGAGAATCCCTTACACGCAAGGGCGACTAGTAACCGGCAAATTTCCAAAAAACATTTTCAACAGTTTCTAAGGGATTATTAATAACAAATTCAAAAGCTTTTGATATGAAAAAGCTATCTTTTTCATATTCATCTTTATTTTTTAAAAAACTCCATTGATGATCAAAATAAGGAATTATATCATCCTCAATTGACGCCCCATCTCCAATCCTGTTTTTCAACACCGAATTTGTAAACTCATTATTACCAAGCCAGAAATTATATCCCACATTTGACTGAGTAATATTAAATTCACTCGAAACAACAAAATTTCTTATTCCCCATCCTGTAATGGCAAATAAAGTAATAGTTATAGGTAAAAGAACATTTATCAAAGTCTTCTTGTTTCTATATGCTTGATAAAATTCAACAAATAATAAAATAAAATATGGTACTAATCCAATAGGCCTAAATAAAAACAAAACGGATAGTGCAATACCTAATAAAACAAAATCCTTTTTAGTGCAAGACTTTATCGATCTATAAAATAAATAGAGACACATTGCATTAATTAAAGTAATCATACCGGTATCGGAACCCTGCAGTGAAAAGTTCAGATAAATAGGATACATAGAAACAATTATAGAAGTTAAAAGACTAAGTTTTAAAACATCTTTATGAAGGCCGAAGAAGTTCTTAGCAATGTTAAATATTAGTACCGGAATAAAGGAAAAAAGGAAAATTTGTAAGATTGTTCTGGATAATAGATAATAATCGCCTGTCATTAAAGGTCCCAGCAATATTAATGAATAACCGATTGGATACCAGTTATTATATTCTCCTTTCTGAATTTCATAAGGATTCAGCATTATTATATTATCGCCCCAAATTATTTTTGCCGAATTATGATGGAGGATATTATATGCTCTTTTTTCAAATCTAGGATCAGTGACTATAATTTCATTCTTAAAAAAAATATCAATTAGTGAAATGAAAATAATGTTAAGCAGAATCGATAATATGAACAGCTTTATAAGAGGTTTAGATTTAAATAAATTAAAAATCATTTAAGAAAAAAATTTTGAAAAAAAGAAAAAGTGAATGGGTAACAATGGTATTATATATCTTTCACCACCGACAAAAATAAAAATTAATATTATGATAAAAAGATATATAAGCCGGAATACCTGCTTTAGCCGGAAATCAATAAAGTGCTTTTTTTTTGCAACGGAAAGAATTCCTAATAGTATAACAAGATAAAAGGAAAAATTAGTAGTAAAAAAAATAACACTAAGCAGAATTGGAGGAATGTTATTTTTCGTTTTTTTCAATGCCCAAGTAACAGAACTGTCTCCTCTTAAATAGGAATACAAAAACTTTTTTGGTAATCTGAATAAAGCGCTAAACGGTTGATTGAGAATATCCTCAAAAGCTTTAATATATGCCTTTTGCTCCTCTTCTGGTTCATTGGGATTGCCAAAATCATAATTAAAATCAAAATTCAATCCTCCGCTTGAAAATTTATGATTTCCCATTAAAAAGTTGTATCCTCCATTGCATGAAACAGGTATAAATTTGTGGAAT
>DAISZW010000193.1:0-6195 GCA_036824595.1 Ignavibacteriaceae bacterium | reverse complement strand
AATTTTTCTTTGTAATTTTCAGTTACTACATGCCCGTCAAACAGATGAATAATTCTTCTTGCATACTCTGAATCGTGAGGCGAGTGTGTTACCATAATTATTGTTGTTCCTGCCTCGTTAAGCTGGGTTAAAATATTCATTACCTCTTCGCCGTTCTGAGAATCGAGGTTTCCGGTTGGTTCATCTGCCAGGATTAATTTTGGTTTTGCAACAACAGCTCTTGAAACCGCAACACGCTGCTGCTGTCCGCCCGATAATTGCTGTGGGAAATGATTTTTCCGGTGCATTATCTGCATCTTTTCAAGAACCTCATTAACCTGCTTCTCCCTTTCGATTGCGGAAACTCCAAGGTAAAGCAATGGAAGTTCGACATTTTCAAAAACAGTCAGTTCATCTATTAGATTAAAGCTCTGGAACACGAAACCGATATTTGCTTTTCTTAAATTAGCCCGCTGCCTTTCGGAGTATTTGGAAACTTCATGACCCACAAATTGATACGTGCCGTTTGATGGATTATCCAGCAGGCCCAGAATATTAAGCAGAGTGGATTTTCCGCAGCCGGAGGGACCCATAATTGCTACAAATTCCCCTTCCTTTACTTCGATATTTATATTGTTTAACGCCGTAGTCTCTACCTCTTCAGTAGTATATATTTTCTGAAGATTATCGGTTTTAATCATTATATGGTTTGTCCCTTCCATATTATCTCCTTAAAAGTTGTTTTTGAGTAGAAATCCTATCTGCAATTTTAGGTTAATTTAATATTTCATTTTTCCAATCAATCCAAGCCGGATTAACCAGATTAATTAAGAACTGAATTTTTCTTTCCGGCCAGCTTTGAATAGTTTCTTTCCGTTTGTCGGCTTCGGCTGAATCATCGAACACTTCGTAGTATACCAGTTCTTTATTTTCAAAATTCAAATTATGATCCGCCGATTTTATCACAAGCCTTCTCAGCTTGTCCGCGAGGATACATACATAAAATTTTCTCATATCAATTCAAAATTAATTTTTCAACATCGCCGTAATTATCATAGGAAGAGGTAATCACTTTCTCTCCCGGTTTAAGACCTTCAATTACTTCAAATACCTGCGAATTCTGCTGCCCGAGTTTTATATTTCTTTTGACAGCGGAGTTCCCGTTGACAACAAAAACCCACTGCCCGCCGGTTGATTGATAAAATCCGCCGCGTGCAACTGTAACCGCTTCTTTTTGTTCGCTTAAATTTAATTTGATGTGCAATGTTTGCCCGCGCCTGATTCCTTCCGGCTGCTTTGCGGTAAAATGCATATCTACTTCAAACCTGCCGTTGGTAACCTGCGGGTAAATTGTTTTTATCTGGATTTTATAATCCTTGCCGTTGAAATTAAATTCCCCGAACTGGCCGGGATTAACTCTTGCGATATAATGTTCATCAATTGATGCACGGACTTTAAAAGAATCAATAACATCTATCTGTCCAAGGTTTTCGCCCTGGGAAATCGATTCACCTATCTCTGAAGTTAATGCGCTGATTTGTCCGTTAATCGGAGCTTTAACCGTAAGGTTTTCCAACTGCGCTTTTGTAAGGTTTAAGTTATTCTGCATCTGCTCAACCGATGTTTCAAGCTGAAGTATCTGCTGAACTCTGAACAGCGAATCCTGGGTAAATGATTCCAATGTAAGATCTTTTTTCTTTTTAGATAATTCAAACTGCTCTTTGCTCCGGTCAAATTCAAATTTGGATATCAAATTTTTTTCGAAAAGTATTTTATTATTCTCATAGATCCGTTTTCTGTCAATAAGATCGTATTCAATTTCCAGGAGCTGACTCTGAAGGTTCAAGCGGTTCTGCTCCATTGAAAGCCGGGTACTTCTTAGACTATTAATTTGCTGAAACAGTTGGGCTTCGTTATACATTATGTTCAGGGTTAATTGCGCATTATCAAGTTTTATTATCGGCTGGCCCGCTTTTACAAAGGCACCATCCTGAACAAACTTCTTTACTACCCTTCCGCCTTCGCTGACATCCAGGAAAAATGTTTGAATCGGCTGTACTGTACCGGTAATAGGAATGAATTCCTGGAAAGGTTCATATTCAACCGTGGAAATTGTGATTTTTTCAGTTTCAACATTCAGCTTTGCACTCTGGTCGCTGAAGACAAAAACATAAAGGACAAAAACAATAAATATTGAAATTGAAGAAGCATATATTATTCTTCTTTTTGTCCATTTTTTCTTTTCTATTTTTCTATCCATTTTAATAACTCATAGTTCAAAGATATGCCAGATTTCTAAAATCTGGCATATCTAACTCAAGTATCATACCTCTGCGAATTTTCCTCAAATTTCAAATAAATTGAAATAAAAACGCACGTTTTCATTACAAGAGTGTACGTTTCCGAACATGTTTATTTTTTTTTAATTAGTTTTGAATTTGAAATGCTGATGGAATATATATTGGATGATTTCTTAAACTTATGCAGATTATAATTTCTAAATTGCAACGAGCTAAAGCTTAAGGCTATATTATTAATGATATAATCTAAACCTATACATGGAAAAACGATTCACAAAAATTTTAATTATTGACGACAATGAAGATGTCCTGACCGCAGCCCGTCTTCTCATAAAACCGCACGTCGGAATGATTGTCACGGAAAAAAACCCCAACTTGATTCCCCAATTACTAGTTAACGATAATTACGACTTAATCTTTTTAGATATGAATTTCAGTCACGATATGACAAGCGGACAGGAAGGATTTTACTGGCTGAACGAAATACTAAAAATTGATCCGTCTGCCGTAGTTATTTTGATTACTGCTTATGGTGATATTGAAACTGCAGTTAAAGCTGTAAAAGAAGGTGCAACTGATTTTGTATTGAAGCCGTGGCAGAATGAAAAATTTCTTGCAACATTTTCTTCCGCATTGAAATTAAGAGATTCCAGGCTCGAATTGAATGATTTAAAATTAAGGCATAAACAGTTAAGTGAAAACACTAATCAGAATTTCCAGGAGCTCATCGGGAATTCGCCGGCAATTCAGAAAGTGTACAATACAATTAATAAGGTAGCCGGAACCGATGCCAATATACTTATACTTGGTGAAAACGGCACCGGGAAGGAATTAGTTGCAAGAGCGCTTCACAAAAAATCAAGCAGAGGAAATGAAGTTTTTATTAATGTGGATATGGGGGCAATCAGCAAAACCCTTTTTGAAAGCGAGCTTTTTGGACATGTCAAGGGAGCATTTACAGATGCAAAAGAAGACCGCGCCGGAAGATTTGAAATTGCATCGGGCGGGACTCTTTTTCTTGATGAAATAGGGAACCTACCGCTCGAACTTCAGGCTAAGCTTCTTACCGTAATTCAGAACAGAGAGGTTGCACGCGTCGGTTCAAATAAACATCTGCCGATTGATATAAGACTTATCTGCGCGACAAATATGCCGATTTATAAAATGGTGGAAGCAAAAGAATTCCGCCAGGACCTTCTTTATAGGATTAATACCGTTGAGATTCAAATTCCCCCTTTGCGGGAAAGAAAAGAAGATATACCATTGCTTGCAGAACATTTTCTGCATTCCTATAAAAGTAAATACAAGAAAGACCGGCTTAGGATCAGCAGCCTTGCTTTAAAGAAGCTTGAAAATTACCAGTGGCCCGGAAATGTAAGAGAACTCCAGCATACAATTGAAAGAGCTATTATACTCAGCGACGGGGATATACTTGAACCTTCCGATTTTTTTATCGCAGAGCGCCAAGGATCATTTACATCAAGTGCAGGCGGCAAGGATACCGGAGTTCAGCTCGATAACTTTAATCTTGATGAAATTGAAAAGACTATTATCCAAAAAGTTATAAGCAAAAATGAAGGGAATATCACTAAAGCTGCTAAAGAACTTGGATTAACAAGGACTTCTCTTTACCGGCGGATGGAAAAATACGGGCTTTAATCGAACGTTTGTTATCCTTTTATTATCTCATATCTTTCTTATATAATTTTTTTATTCTACCTTAGTTCATTTAATTTTTAGATAAAACATTTTAATGAAAAATTTCCGGATAAATTTAATTGTTAGAACTCTCCTATTGGCATTCTCAATATTTATTTTTTTCTACGTCTATTTTAATACCGGCTTTTTAGCTACGCTGATTATCTTAGGATTATTTATTGTCTATATGGTTATTTCTACAGTAAGGTATATCGATGCAACAAATAAAGAACTGAGCCGTTTTCTTCAGTCAATTAAATATTCAGATTTTTCGCAGACATTTGTGAAGCAGAAGCTCGGCAGCTCATTTAAAGAATTGAATAATGCTTTCAACGAAGTAATAACCGAGTTCCAGAAAACAAGATCCGAAAAAGAGGAGCACTACAGGTTTGTACAGACAGTTATTCAGCACATCGGTGTGGGCTTAATTTCGTACAACCAGGATGGTAAAGTTGAATTTATTAACAATGCCGCAAAAAAAATTTTCAAAATCCCTCACCTCAATAATATCGAAACCTTGAATAATATAAGTCCCGGATTGGGAGAAAAATTATTAAAAATAAATCCGGGAGAGAAATCAACAATAAAAATTACAGACGAAGAAGAAATCATCCAGCTGATAGTTTTTGCAACCGAATTTAAAATGAGGAACCAGAAATACACTCTTCTTTCCCTTCAGAACATACAAAATGAACTTGAAGAAAAAGAGATGGAAGCGTGGCAGAAGCTGATCAGGGTCTTAACCCA
Source organism: Ignavibacteriaceae bacterium (assembly GCA_036824595.1). Classification (GTDB taxonomy): domain Bacteria; phylum Bacteroidota; class Ignavibacteria; order Ignavibacteriales; family Ignavibacteriaceae; genus DATKLQ01. The sequence goes on along the minus strand of DAISZW010000193.1, from coordinate 1,471 downwards.
TGAAATCATGAATTCGGTAACGCCGATTTCATCTTTAGCCGGAACAGTTCATGAAATGATCGATCCTGCACTTACAGGAAAAAACCATCCCGCAGTCTCTTCCAGTTTTGATATGGAGGCTGTCAACGATATTAAAGTCGCCGTTGATACAATAAAAAAAAGAAGCGAAGGTTTAATTCATTTTGTTGATGATTACCGCAGCCTTACAACTATTCCCGAGCCTGTATTCCGCATATTTTTTATTCAGGATTTGTTTGAAAGAATTAAAAGATTAATGGAAAATGATCTTAAGGCAAAAAACATTAAGCTGAATATCTCAGTTGAACCGGAAAAACTTGAACTCACAGGCGATGCCGAATTAATTGAACAGGTTCTAATTAATTTAATTGTTAATTCAATTTATTTTTTGAAAGGCATTGACGATCCTCAAATCAGGCTTTCCGCGCAGATCGATGAGAGGGGCAGAACCGTAATAAAAGTTTCAGATAACGGACCAGGAATCAACGAAGAACTCCGGGATAAAATTTTCATTCCATTCTTTTCTACTAAAAAAGGCGGCTCGGGAATCGGCTTAAGCCTGTCCAGGCAGATTATGCGGTCGCACGGGGGTTCAATACATGTCTCATCCAAACCTTTTGCTGAAACTACCTTCACATTAAAATTTTAAAATTAATCTGTTGCGTTTAATCAAAAATCTGATATATTGGCATCAACGAAAGAATTCTGCTTAGGGAATTTTTTCATCCTAAAAATCTACCTAAGAGTTCTTCCTAAACTATCTTTAATCTTTTAAGAATTTATTGTTGGCGGAGCAGGATATTTGCTCTATTTAAACTCGTTTGCTTAAGAGCAAGAGTTGAAAAATTATTTCCTTAAAAGTTCTTTTATCATATTTGACCTGAACAGTTATTATATAAGCATTTGATCATAACCGATCCTGGTTATTTTTTTCGCTATTGAATGAACAGGCTGCGATCATAAGTTATTGAAGGAGGTTTGCTATGATGTTATTCAAAAACATTCTTGTCCCCACAGATTTTTCAGCTAATTCCGAACAATCCTACGAGTTTTCCCTTGCATTGGCTAAAACAAATTCTGCCAGGCTCCATATCTTACACATAGTTGAACCTCTTTTCTACGACCAGGAATACAGCAGTTACACTGATAAATTCAGCTTTGAGAGGGACCGGACTTTTGAAGCTGAGGAAGAGCTAGAAAGATTTATTAATAAATATTCAAACGCGGAAGTAGAAATTGAGAGGGTTTTAAGAACAGGAAAACCCCATGAAGAAATTGTAAATTACTCGAAAGATAACGGGATAGACTTAATAGTAATATCAGCACACGGCTGGAAAAACCTGCATGTTGTAACAGGCAGTGTTACTAAGATGGTATTAAGATTTTCGGAAGTGCCGGTTATCTGCATTAAAGCCGGCATTCCTTCTGTTGTGGAAAATTTTACGCATAGAAA
>DAISZW010000048.1:15185-20191 GCA_036824595.1 Ignavibacteriaceae bacterium | reverse complement strand
AAATATTGAAGGGAAAGAAGAAAATTTAATTGTTGAAGTGCAGCAGCACCTTGGGGAGGACCGAGTAAGAGCGGTTGCGATGGATTCTACAGACGGTTTGGTTAGAGGTATGGATGCATTCGATACGGGTGAACCGATTTCTGTTCCTGTTGGTCCCGAAACATTAGGACGTTTGCTAAACGTTACGGGACAAACGATAGATGGTTTAGCAGAAATTAAAACCGGCAAACGTTATCCGATTCACCGTCCTGCACCGAAGTTTAAAAATCTTTCTACACAGTCTGAAATTTTTGAAACCGGGATTAAAGTAGTTGATTTAATCGAACCTTATTCAAAAGGAGGCAAAACAGGTCTTTTCGGCGGTGCCGGAGTAGGCAAAACAGTTATAATCCAGGAATTAATTCACAACATTGCCCATGAACACGGCGGATATTCGGTATTTGCAGGAGTGGGTGAAAGAACCCGCGAAGGTAATGATCTCTGGCTGGAAATGAAAGAATCGGGTGTTCTAGGTAAAACTTCACTTGTGTTCGGACAGATGAATGAACCGCCCGGAGCACGTTTGAGAGTAGGCTTAACAGGTTTAACAATTGCAGAATATTTCAGAGATGAAGAGGGAAGAGACGTTCTTCTTTTCATAGATAATATTTTCCGGTTTACTCAAGCCGGTTCCGAAGTAAGTGCGCTTTTAGGACGTATGCCTTCTGCAGTAGGATATCAGCCTAACCTGGCTACTGAAATGGGAGCGCTTCAGGAAAGGATTACTTCAACAAATAAGGGATCTATTACATCGGTGCAGGCGATTTATGTCCCGGCAGATGATTTAACCGACCCCGCACCGGCTGCGGCATTTGCTCACCTAGACGCTACTACAGTTTTAAGCAGACAAATATCGGAGCTTGGAATTTATCCGGCAGTTGATCCTCTTGACTCAACTTCAAGAATTCTCGAGCCGGGAACCATCGGCCAGGAACATTATGATGTGGCCAAGCGCTGCAAAGAAATTCTACAGCATTATAAAGATCTTCAGGATATTATTAATATCCTAGGAATGGATGAATTATCCGATGAGGATAAAATAATTGTAAGAAGAGCAAGAAGAATACAAAGATTTTTCAGCCAGCCCTTCTTTGTTGCTGAACAGTTTACGGGACGCAAAGGGAAGTATGTAAAGCTTACTGATACAATTAGAGGATTTAAAGAGATAATAGACGGGAAACACGATGATCTGCCTGAAGCTGCGTTTATGTATGCCGGAACAATTGAAGATGCCGTGGAACAAGCCAAACGGATGGAACAATGAACCTTGATCTGGAAATTATTACACCTCAGAAAGTATCATATAAAGGCCAGGTGCAGTCGGTAACTGTTCCGGGTACTCTCGGAAGTTTTCAAATTTTATACAATCATGCTCCACTGATCAGCACATTGGAAGTCGGTGTAATAAAAATAAAAGCTGCCGGAGATAAGACTGAATACTACGCTACCGGCGGCGGAACTGTAGAAGTTTTGCAGAATAAAGTACTAATCCTTGCCGATTCACTTGAATTTGCGGAAGACATAGATATCGGGAGGGCGAAACAAGCTATGCAGAGAGCGAAGGAGAGACTTGAAAATAAAAATGAAAAAGTTGATGTTGCCCGTGCAGAAGCGGCCTTAGCGAGAGCGGTAAACAGGCTGCAGATTGCGGAGAAATATTTTACAAAGGCTGATTAGCATGTTTCTCATTTTATAAATTCAAATACCCATTCCCCATAATTAATGCTTTCAATGCAGCATTCTCCGTTAGTTTAATTTCAAGATTTTTAAAATGCTCAATTAAAAAATTGATTCTTTCATCTTCCTTTCTAATGGTTAAAAGCTTCTGCTGCTGTTCTAAAGTTAAACCTGATTTCTCTGCAATTTTAAAAGATTTTATCCTGGCTTTATAGTAAAGCTGCCAGAATGAATCTTCCAGTTTATATTGAGCTTTCACCAGAATGCTGCTGAATGATGATTCAAGCTGATTAAGCAGTGTTTTGCTTGTTTCAGGATTTAAATCATTATATTCTTCTACCTCGGCTAATGAATATCCGAAGGGATGCTTGCTTGTTTCTTTTATCAAAAATCTTTCTTTACCGGTTACAATAATGTCCATTTCTCCACCGGAATATTTCTGCAGCACTTTAGAAACTTCAACGTAGCAGCCGATATCGTAAATTTTGCCGTTAACGTTTAATACTAATCCGAAACCTTCTTTTTTTTCAATGCAGCGGTTGATTAACCTTTTATATCTTTCCTCAAAAATATGAAGCGGGATTTTTGAGAAAGGAAATACAACCAGATTCAGCGGAAAAATGGGAATAATTGAATTCAATTTCTACTCCAAAAAATAAAAGCGGATCTGCTTGATCCGCTTGAGAAAATAATTGGTACTAAAAAATCAGAGAACCTGTTAAATCTAGATCAGCGTTTATTTTGACTCGGAAAATCTTTTTGTTGCTTCATCCCAATTTACAGTGTTCCACCAGTTCTCAATATATTCGGGCCTCCGGTTCTGGTACTTCAAATAATAGGCATGTTCCCAAACATCTAATCCAAGAACAGGTTTGCCTTTTACTTCGGCAACATCCATAAGCGGATTGTCCTGGTTTGGGGTTGAGGTTATTGCCAGTTTTCCGTCGGCTATAACAAGCCATGCCCACCCGGATCCGAAACGGCCGACGCCTGCATCGCTGAACTGTTTTTTAAATGCTTCAAATGAACCGAAAGCAGAATTAATTGCTTTTTCAAGATCGCCCTTCGGGAAACCTCCTCCGCCTTTTTTCATAAGCTGCCAGAATAAAGAATGATTATAATGACCGCCTCCGTTGTTTCTTACGGCAGCTGGATATTTCGAAACATTTTTCAGAATATCTTCAATCGATTTATTCTGGGCATCGGTTGCCTCAATGGCTTTATTTAAATTTGTTACATATGCATTATGGTGCTTCGTATGATGAATCTCCATTGTCTGCTTATCAATATACGGTTCGAGTGCATCATAAGGATAGGGCAGCGAAGGCAATTCGAATTTTGCCATTAAATTATTCCTCCTTTGTTAGATTAAAAAATTTTCGTGAATGAGGAAAAATAGAAATTTTCGTCAGTCTTATGTGTGATCAGACGCCGAAAGATTCACCGCATCCGCAGGATTTAGCTGCATTAGGATTATCGAAGATAAAACCTTTACCGTTTAATCCGTCGGTAAAATCGAGTTCGGTTCCGCTTAGATAAAAAAGACTTTTCCCGTCGACAAAAAGCTTTATGTTTTTTTCATGAATAATTGTGTCTCCCTCTCTGGATTCGGCATCGAAACCTAATGCATATTTCAGTCCTGAGCATCCTCCTCCTTTAACACCTACTCTCAAACCGTAATTTTCCGGGATACTGTTCTCTTCCATTATTTTAACTATTTCCTGCGCTGCTTTATCGGTAATTTTTATTTCGTTTTCAACTTGGATATCAGACATATCATTCCTTCATCTTATGATTAATTTATTTTTGTATCATTCAGTTAGATAATAAAATTCAGCAATTGTTTCAACAAATCTGCTATTGAAATGGATCCCCTGGAATCTGTGTCACAAATTCAGGGTAATTTACTTTCCATGCTGAATCCTTAATTTTAACAAATTTGCCTTCCTGTTCAAAGAAGCTGCTCAGTTCTTCGGCCATTTGTTCCGATTCTACATACGAAAGCTCAATATCTTTTTGTCTCATAAACTTTTCCAATCCGTACTGCAAATCCCTGAAAAAGAATACGGAGTTGTGAAACATTGGATATTGAAGTTTTAAAAATTTAAGAAATACAGATGAATCCGATTTAATTTCTTCAATATATTTTTTTATAGGTTCTTTCATATTTTCTCCTTAAAATTTTCCCTTAATTGAAATTCAGGTGATTCCGCCCGCTTTTGTTTAACAATCCGGACAATCTTTTCTATCGTGTAGTCAATTTCCTCTTCGGTATTAAATCTGCCTAATCCGAATCTGATCGATGAACGGGCCAAATCATCAGGCAAACCGATTGCTTTTAATACGTGGCTCGGTTTTAATGATGCCGAGGTGCAAGCTGAGCCCGTTGCAACCGCAATTTCCCTCATGCTGCTCATAAGATTTTCGGCCTTAACATATTTAAAGCTTAAATTTAAATTATTCGGCAGCCGGTCTTCAAGAGATCCGTTAAGATAAACATCTTCAAGCTGTGAATTTATCCCGGAATAAAGTTTATCTCTCAGTCTTTTTAAACGCGATGCTTCCTTCTCCATATTATTGTAGCAAATCTCAACCGATTTTCCAAAACCGACTATACCGGCAACGTTTAACGTACCCGGTCTTAAATTATTCTCGTGGCCGCCGCCGTAAAGAAGGGGAGTAATTTTTAATCCGGATTTAATATATAATGCACCCACTCCTTTAGGTCCGTAAATTTTGTGAGCCGAAAAGGAAGCGATGTCGATATTAAAATCCTCTACATCGAAAGGAATTTTCCCGAAAGCCTGAGCAGCATCGGTATGAAAGATAACTCCTTTTTTCCTGCATATTGCACCTATTTCTTTTACATGATTTATTATTCCGATTTCATTGTTTGCAGTCATTATCGAAACAAGCAGCGTCTTTTCAGTTATAGAGTTCTCGAGCTGAGTCAAGTCTATGAATCCGTTTTTATCAACCGGGAGCAAAGTAATTTCAAAAACTTTTCCTTCCAACGCCTTTAATGAATCTAAAACTGCATTATGTTCCATTACGGATGTAATTACATGATTCCCTTTTTTGGATAAAGATTCGCACAAACCGAAATGTGCAAGGTTAATCGATTCCGTGGCGCCGCTTGTAAAAATAATCTCTTTAGATTTAGCATTAATAAATTCCGCAATTGTTTTCCTGGCTTTCACTACCGCGCTCTCAGCTTCCCATCCGAACGAATGGATCCGGCTCGATGCATTTCCAAACTTCTCCATTAAGTAAGGTTTCATGGCCTCGAA
>DAISZW010000048.1:7827-15085 GCA_036824595.1 Ignavibacteriaceae bacterium | reverse complement strand
TCCGGCTCGATGCATTTCCAAACTTCTCCATTAAGTAAGGTTTCATGGCCTCGAATACTTCCGGATCGACAGGTGTTGTTGCGTGATTATCTAAATATATCGGGAATTTCATTCTTTAATACTGTCTTTAAATTATTTAATACATTAAAATTTGGTGCAAACGTAGCTATTTACAAAGTAAAAAATCAATGTATAATAAAAGTGATGAAACAAGAGAGAGTAAATTATTTCAAAAGAATTAATTTTTTTGTGCTGGAAAATTTATCTGCCTGCAGCCTGTAAAAATATACGCCGCTGGAAAGGTTAATTTGGCCGGCTGAAAATTCTATCTCATAATTCCCGGGTGATTTTTCCTCATTTACTAGCTTGAAAATCAAGGATTTAGCCGGATTTTAAAAAAAATTTTCTAATAAATAGATTAGGATTCAAAACCCAAGCATGCCGATAGAGGATTTGGCAAAATCCACTAAAGGAGTAAAATATATTCCGAAGAGTAAAATCGGAATTAAGAGTATAACCAGCACAACTGCGTTGAAAGGTGAGACAGAAAACCCGGCTACTTTAGATTCCGTTTTTACTAGGTACATATGCTTAAGTATCCGGATATAATAATAGAGAGAAACCACAGTATTTAATAATGCAATAACGGCTACGGTAACCATTTCGGCATCAATAAGAGCAAGAAACAAATAAAGTTTGCCTATAAATCCTGCTGTAGGAGGGATGCCTGTCAGCGAGATAAGAAATATTGTCAGAGAGACTCCAAGAAGTGGAGCTGAATAGCCTAAACCGTTGTAATCATCCAACTCTTCGCTTCCGATTTTATTAGCTATCAGCATAACTATAAAAAATGCACCAAGATTCATGAAAGCATATACGGCAAAGTAAATGAGAATAGCGACAAGCCCTTGCTCGGACATTACTACTAGACCTAATAAAATGTAGCCGGCATGAGCTATGCTTGAATAAGCAAGCAGTCTTTTAACATTGTTCTGCCAGATAGCGGCAAAATTCCCCAAAGTCATGGTAAGAATTGAGATTAAAATTAAAAAGCTTTTCCAATCAATAACATTAATCAACTGCCAGTAACCGGTTGAATCAACATTGTAAACAAATATAATTTTAATAAATCTTATCAATAAAGCGAATCCTGCTGCTTTACTAGCTATTGAAAGATAAGCAGTTATTGTAATAGGTGCGCCTTCATAAACATCCGGAGTCCAGAAGTGAAACGGAGCCGCGGAAATTTTATATCCGATACCGGCAAAGATTAAAAGGGATGAAAGAACAAAAGTCAGTCCCTCTATTGATTGGCTCTCCAATGCAGAATTGATTTCATAAAGATTTGTAGTGCCGGTCATTCCGAATATGATGGAAATCCCGAAGAGCATTATTCCGGAAGAGACACTTCCGTAAATAACATATTTTAGGGAAGCCTCGCTGTTTCTTAATGACTGTTTTGTAAAACCGGCAAGCACATACGATGAAAGCGATACTAATTCGAGCGAAAGATATACTAGAATAAGATCGGCGGAAGAGATCATGAAGAACATGCCGAGAATCATGCCGAATATTAGCGTGTAATATTCGCCGTGGCGTTCAAATACCTTCTTTATTTCATCGGAAGATATTGAAAAAAAGATTACAAATACAGATGCCAGCAGTACAATCATTTTAAAGAATGCACCGAAAGAATCAATGCTCATCAAACCGGCTGATCCGTCCGGTGAAGATGCGGAATTGTTCATCCCGAACTGCCCGGTTACAAAAAAGGCTGCTGCAAGAAGTCCGGCTATACCGATAAAAGGAAGAGCTTTTTTATTTCTAAAGATAAGATCAAATGCCGCAAGCAGAACAATTGCAACTGAAACAGCAATTTCAGGTTTGATCAAGCTTAAACTGTCGGTAATATAGCTGAGACTATTTTGCACTTCGTTCCTTAATTAAAAATTCCCAATTGAGCTAAAAAATGTCTGAGAGTCTGCCATGAACTTTACAATTGAATTTACGGAAGAATTCATCAAATCGAGCATTGCAGATGGATAAACTCCCAGGAAAATAATTATAAGGCTTAACGGTACGAGCATAGCATATTCCCTGAAATCCATATCCGGGAGATGTTTCCATTTGTCATCGAGTTTGCCGAGATAAACTCTCTGGAGAGTCCACAGCATATAGCCGGCACCCAGTAAAATTCCAAGTGTAGAAATGATTGCTAATATTCTTATGTCAGCAAAGCCGAAGCTGCCTAGAAAAACAAAAGCCTCGGAAATAAATCCGCTTAAACCTGGGAGACCGATTGCAGCAAAGAATGCTAAGGTTGTGAACCCGGTATAAACAGGCATTTGAACTGCCAGTCCGCCGAAATCATTAAGTCCTCTGGTATGAGCTCTGTCGTATATAATTCCCACAATAATAAAGAGCATTGCGGTAATTGTACCGTGGTTGAACATCTGGAGGATCGCTCCCGAAATGCCGATAGTATTTAGTGATGCCATTCCTAGCATTACAAAACCCATATGCGAAATCGAGGAATAAGCAATCAGTTTTTTGTAATCCTTCTGGGCCATTGCACATAAAGCACCATAAATAATATTGATCATTCCGAATAATGCGATATACCATATAAGATCTCTTGTAATTTCCGGAAACATCGGGTAATTAACTCTTAATATTCCGTAAGTGCCCATTTTTAAAAGTACACCTGCAAGAATAACGCTTATTGCAGTGGGTGCTTCGACATGTGCATCGGGAAGCCATGTATGAAAAGGAAACATCGGGATTTTTATCGCAAACCCGACAAATAAAGCCAGGAAAGCCCAAAATCTAAGGTTATTTGGATTTAGGGGCGAAAGTATTCCGGTATTGGTATAGCTAGACGTATCCATCATTGTAAGCATGTTAAATGTGAATACCTTTGACCCGTCTGCCAGGGTTTCCATCGAGCTGAAATATAATCCGATTACTGCAATCAGAATAAACACGCTGCCGAATAAAGTATACAAGAAAAATTTTATTGCAGCATATTCTCTTCTCGGGCCGCCCCAGATTCCAATCAGAAAGTACATCGGGAGAAGCATTAATTCCCAGAAAATGTAAAAGAGGAAAAAGTCGAGCGCCACAAAAACTCCCATCATGCCTGTATCGAGAAGGAGGAAAAGTGCAAAGTATCCTTTAATTGATTTCGGAATATTCCAAGAAGCCAGAGTAGCAATAAATGTAATCAAACCTGTTAAAAACACTAGCGGAGCACTCAGACCGTCGATGCCTAGAAAATAATCCACTTTGATTCTGCCGATCCAGGAAAAGCCGGTAATATCGATCCATCTGAATTTTTCAATATACTGGAATGATGCGGGATCAAAAATCCCTCCCTTTGAATAATCGAAATTAAGGAGAAGAAATCCCGATACAATCAGCTGAATCCCGGTTATCAAAAGTGTTAAAAGCTTTATCGGTTTTTCCTGAGCCTTAGGGATGAAAAGAATTATAATCATCCCGAGAATCGGGAGAAAAGTTATTAAAGATAAAAAAGGAAAATTTTCCATTTGTCTGCCTAAAGTGTCTTAAATAAAAATAATAGTATAACTAATGAAAATATTACCAGGACAACATAAGTCTGAACTTTGCCTGTCTGCAGTTTTCTGAATCCCAAACCTAAAATGCCGCTCAAGTACGCGCTCAGATTTACAAAACCATCTACCACATTATTATCGAAGAAGCCGCTTGCTCTGGAGAACAGTTTTGTAATTGCAGCCGATCCGTCGACAATTCCATCAATCACTTTCAGATCGAACCAAGCTAAAAACCTGCTAAAAGCCAGAGTACCGGCAACAAAAGTCTTATCATAGATTTCATCAAAGTACCATTTATTATACGATAACTTGTACAGCGGCTTTACTGCCGATGCAATTTTATCCGGATTAATTTTCTTCCATTGATACATCAGAAAAGCAATAAAAATTCCTGTCAGTGCTACAAATAAAGAAAGCAGCATTGCCGGATTATGCGCATGATGAACCGCTTCCGTATAAGTTTCCGAATAAATTACTTCTTCCTTAAGAAGATCCACTTTACCTGCTTCAACATCTGCTGCATCAGTTTTCATGAAAGAATATCTTGAATTTTCCGGAACTGAAATTTCGGGCACTTTAATCCATTTCGACAAAACCCATCCCTGATCGGCATTGAAAGGATTAGGAGTATACCAGATAAATATTGACAGCGCGGAAAGAACAACTAACGGCATTGCCATTGCAAATTTGGATTCATGTGCATGTTCATATTTTTCTTTATTCTTCGGTTCGCCATGGAATGTAAGAATAATTAACCTGAACATGTAAAATGCAGTCATCATTGCTACTAAAAATCCCACAGCAGGGAAGAGCCAATGGCCTGTAACGGAAGCGAACGCAAAAGTTCCTGCTAAGATTCCGTCTTTGCTTAAAAAGCCGGAAGTCAAAGGAATACCGGATAAAGCAAGTGAAGCAATCAAAAATGTAGCATAAGTAAGGGGCATCTTCTTCCGAAGTCCGCCCAAATTTTGAATATCCTGCTCATGATGCATTGCATGAATAACCGAACCGGAACCGAGGAATAAGCACGCTTTAAAGAAAGCATGGGTAATTAAATGGAAGAATGCAAAAGTATATGCTCCGACTCCAAGCGCCATTATCATGTATCCAAGCTGACTTACGGTGGAATAAGCCAAAACTCTTTTAATATCGTTTTGCGTTAAAGCGATTGTAGCAGGAATAAATGCAGACAACATCCCAATAATTGCTATAACAAATAATGCATCTCCGGTTAAAATTGTAAATACTCTTGTAACAAAATAAACACCGGCTGCTACCATAGTTGCAGCATGTATTAAAGCGCTGACAGGCGTGGGACCTTCCATTGCATCGGGAAGCCAGACATGCAGGGGGAATTGCGCCGATTTTCCTACTGCACCGCAGAAAATTAGTATTCCCATTACGGTGAGCCAGAATTCACTGTTAAACGGCAGTACTCCCTGTGAAATCTGGGCGAATATTTTATCGAATGAGAAAGTATTATAAGTAAAAAAGATCATCAAAATTCCGGCAAACATCCCTATATCGCCGATCCTGTTTACAATGAAAGCCTTCTTCCCGGCATCGGAAGCGGATTTCTTCTCAAACCAGAAGCCGATCAGCAAATAAGATGACAGCCCCACTAATTCCCAGAAAATATACATCATCAAGAAATTATGGGTGAGTACAATTCCGCTCATTGAAAATGTAAACAAACCGAGGTAAGCAAAATACCTGTTGTACCTGGGATCCCCCTTCATGTAATCAATTGAAAAGATATGAACCACCATGCTTATCAATGCTACGGTGGTTATCATAATCACCGAAATATTATCAAGCAGTATTCCGAGCTGTATATCAAGCGTACCGATAATTGGTACATTGGTATATTTTATCCAGCTAAACTCCGATGTTATATCTTTGTACAGATAGCCGGACAATTTGAAATAAGCAAGCAGAGCTGATAGAATAAACATTAAGATCAGTATTGCATTTTCAAATACGTACGCTGATTTTATTCTTTTGCCGGAGAAAAGAGTCACTACAGATCCCAGAAGAGGGAGGAAAAGAATTACAACAGCAATTTTAACCAGTGATGATTCAGACATTTTTTTCTATTTTTTAATAAAATTTCTTTAATGATTACCAGATTAAGTTCAAGTGTAAGCCTGCCTGCCGCAGGCAGGGTTCAAGTTCAAGCAACGAAAACAGTTTACAATCTTGAACTTGAACTTGAACTTGAACTTTGTCATTCTTTCAAAGTATCGATCTCATCAACATTAACAGTTGAGAATGTTTTATAAATATTTAACACTATTGCCAATGCGACTGCGGCTTCTGCAGCGGCAAGTACGATAACAAAGAGTGCAATTAATTGGCCCTGCAGTCCGAAATTTCCGTATTTTGTAAACGCCACGAAATTTATGTTTGCCGCGTTAAGAATTAATTCAATTCCCATTAAGACCATTATGGCATTTTTCCTTGTTACAATTCCTAAAATCCCTAAGGAGAATAAGATTGCACTGACAAACAAAAAATGATTTAATCCTACTTGAGCCATTTTATTTTCTTGCTAAAGTTGCTGCTCCAATAAGAGCAATTAATAATATCATTCCGAGAAGCTCAAAAACAATTATATATTCCTGCATCAGCATTGCGCCCAGACCGGCAAGAGTAAAATCGGGGATCTGGTTTTCACCGGTCTTCCAATTTGTATGGAATAATGTAAATGCTAATATTCCCGCAAACAATCCTACTCCAATTGCAGCCGGAACAACCTGCCACGTGCCGGTTTTAATTTGAACCGATGTTATTTTACTAGTGAGCATTACACCAAACAGGAGAAGAATTAATATTCCGCCTATGTAAACAATTAATTGCACTATTGCGACAAAATCTGCGCCTAATAAAACATACAATCCCGTAACACCGAAAAATGTAAATAAAAGAAAGAAAGCAGACCGTACAATATTCCGCACTGTAACAACAAAATAAGCTGATATTATTGTTACAGCAGCAAACAAATAAAATATAAGATCGTATATGCTCATTTAATTTTATTTTTGTGAATCGCTTGTTTTGTTTTCAGCCGGAGGATCAATTACCTGGGGATTAGTTTTTACAACATTTTCCTTGTTCTGACCATCACCCATAGGCTGCGGAATTTTTTTCTCCACCGGTTTAACTTCTGCAGCAGCTTTTTTTGCGGCTTTCTCTGCTTCAAATTTTGCCAGGTTATTTTTCTTTTCGGCAATTTCTTCGGGTGTCAGAGTGATAAAGCTGTATACGAGATTTTCTCTTTGAAACTCCGAAAATTCATATGCATTAGTCATATAAATGCATTCCGTTGGACATGGAAATACGCACAACTGGCAGTAGCAGCATTTTGCCAGGTCAATGTCAAACTGTGTTACCCAAAGCGCTTTCTTTTTTCCGTTAGATGTTTTACCCAGATCTTCCGTCGGTAATGCTTTAACTGTTTCAATTGTAATGCAGTCAACCGGGCATGCACGTGCACACTGATCGCAGCCGATACAGTCATCCATATTAACATATAACCGGTTTCTTTCACGCTCAGGGAGTTCTAATTTTACATCAGGATATTGGATGGTAACTGCAGGAACAAAAAGATGCTTGAAAGTTACTTTCATCCCGATAAAAATTGTGGATAAAGCTTTCCAGATATTTGAAATATATTCGTTCAT
>DAISZW010000048.1:0-7727 GCA_036824595.1 Ignavibacteriaceae bacterium | reverse complement strand
ACAAAGGCAATCGGAATTAAGTATTTCCAGCAGACGGCCATAAGCTGATCGACACGTAAACGCGGTAAAGTCCAGCGCAACCACATCTGTACAAATACAAAGAAAACTCCCTTAGCTACAAACCAGAAAAACTGCTCGACAGGTATTAGCCAGGGAATATTAAACAGATCTCCGAGGTAGCCGATGGGGGACTGGTATCCGCCTAAAAACAATGCTGAAACAACGGCTGACACAGCAAACATGTTTGCATATTCAGCAAGGAAAAACATTGCAAACTTCATCCCCGAATATTCGGTATGGTAGCCGGATACTAATTCCGATTCTGCTTCAGGAATGTCGAAAGGAGTTCTATTTACTTCCGCCAGCGTACTGATATAGATAATTAAAAATGCAATTATCATTAAAGGAGCTAAAAAGAATTTATCTATTCCAAGATCGGGCCCGCCGAAGATCATCCAGTTCCAGAAATATCCAGTCTGCATTTCACTTAATGTATGAAGATTTAGAGTTCCCGTAATCATTATAACCATAAGAATTACGAGCATGGTTGGAATTTCGTAGCTGATAATCTGGGCTGCGGACCTCATCGCACCAAGCAATGAATATTTATTGTTTGATGCCCAGCCCGCCATTAAAATTCCGGCAACAACTAATCCTGAAACTGCTACGATAAAGAAAATTCCCAAATCAATATTAGAGCCGATAAATATGCTTGTTAAAGGGATTGCAGCAAAAGCAGCATAGCTTCCGGCAAAAACCAGGACAGGTGCAATATTGAACAAAGGTTTGTCGGTTTCCTTTGCAACTATATCTTCTTTCTGAATTAATTTTAAAAGATCTGCAATAGTCTGAAGCCAGCCGTGCCAGCCGACTCTCATCGGACCAAGACGGTCCTGCATATGAGCAGATACTTTTCTTTCAAGCCAAACCGCAACAAGAACAAACGGAAGCACAAGCAGGAACAGCGGAATCAAGCTTTGGATAAGCATCGATAAAAATTCACTGCCGGTTAGATTATATAGAAAGTCGTAAATCATCTGTCCACCTCTCCGAGAACAATATCAACACTTCCGAGAATTGCAACTATATCTGCAACCATATGACCTCTGCATAGTACATCCATTACTCCCAGGTTAACAAATGAAGGAGCACGGACTTTTACTCTGAATGGATTTGGTGTTCCGTTGCTGATTATAAAATATCCAAGCTCGCCGCGGGGATTTTCAACCCGGGCATAAACTTGTCCAACAGGCGGTTTTATTCTTTTCGGAATAGCAGAAGTTACATCTCCTTCGGGAAGCTGATCCAGCGCCTGTTCAATTATCTTTAAGCTTTCTTCCATTTCTAAAACTCTGACAAAATATCTGTCCCAGCTGTCGCCGGTTGTTCCCATTTCACCTTTCCCAACCGGAATATCAAAATCGAATTTAGAATAGACGGAATAAGGATCATTTTTTCTTATATCCCATTTAAATCCTGAACCGCGCAGCATGGGACCGGAAATGCCGAAGTTAACTGCAGTTTCTGCCGGCAGTATTCCAACGTTTGCTGTCCTGTCTGTGAAAATTTTATTAAAAGAAAGAAGATCATTAAACTCTTTTATTTTGGGCCGGAAATAAGGAATAAACTCTCTTGCAAGCTTTACAAAATTGGGATGAAGATCGTGCGAAAGTCCACCCACCCAGATATAATTATAGAGCAGTCTTGCTCCGCATGTAATTTCAAAAAGAGTCAGGATTTTCTCTCTGTCTCTAAAAGCAAATAAGAAAGGTGTAAACGCACCGATATCGGCACCGTATGTTCCCAATGCAACAAGGTGAGAAGCAATCCTCTGCAGTTCAGCCATAATTACTCTTATGTACTCGACTCTTTGAGGCACTTCAATTCCGAGGAGCTTTTCTACTGCAATTACATATCCGAATTCATTCCCCATTGAAGCGAGATAATCCATTCTATCTGTATAAGGAATTACCTGGGGATAAGTCATTGCCTCGGCATGTTTTTCAAAGCATCTGTGGAGATAACCGATATGCGGAATAACTTTCGTAATTATCTCGCCTTCAAGCTGAAGCTCAAGCCTCAGCACACCGTGCGTTGACGGATGCTGAGGACCCATGTTGAGGATCATCTCTTCGGTTCTTAGTTTTGTAGAGTCTTGAGTATTTAGTACTGAGTATTGAGACATTATTTTTCTACTTCTCAAGAGATTTTATTAATCCGGATAACATTTTCTGGATTTCTTCTATGTAAATGCAAAAATTATTTAGATCGTCTTTATTTATAAACTCCAGATCAAAAGATAAAATAATTTGGGTATCCAATTCGCATGTTGAAGCATAGGCAATTTCAAGAAATCTCGAAAACTCTTTATTTGAGAAATGCCCGGCTCCCTCTGAAATATTTGATGGAACTGAAACAGCTGCTCTTCTAACCTGAGACGTTAATGCATAAATTTCTTCTTTAGGAAATTTTTTAGTTAATTCATAAATGAACTTCACTAATTCTCTACCTTTTTGCCAAACTTTCAATTCTTTATAGTTATGCATTTTATTTTCTCCTATTTAGTTTGAAATATTGATTGAATCTCAATACTCAAGACTAAATACTCGATACTCAATATGGTACTTTCATTCCCTGGTAAAATTCAGGGTTCTTGTAATCTTTTCTAAGCGGATGACCTGCTTCCCAATCATAAGGCATCAAAATTCTTCTGAGATCAGGATGATTTTGAAATTTAATTCCGAGCAGATCGTAAGCTTCGCGTTCATGCCAGTCCGCATGCCTCCATACAAAATAAACGGAATTCACTACAGGATTTTCCCTGGGAACTGAAGTTTTAAGACAAAGTTTATGCTGCAGCTTTGTAGATTCAATATGATAATAAACGCTTAAAGTACCGCCTACGATTTTTAATCCGCCTTCTTCATCATTTACGCTTTGCCCGTTCGCATCATCAACTCCGGAAAGATTCATGAGGGAATCAAACAGTAATTCTTCATTATCTCTCAGAAAAAAACAAACTTTGTCGATATCAGAAGGATTAATAATAATGAAAGGTTCAACCGGCAGGTCTTTTTTCATTTCAATAACTGACTGGCCGAACTTTGCTTTCAATATTTCGAAAATTTCTTCGGCAGATTTCATGCAGATTTTTCCTGAAGGGATAGTTTTCCATTAACCATCGTTTCATTTCTGATTTTTTCCTGGAGCTTTAATAAACCCTCGAGGAGTGCTTCCGGCCTAGGCGGGCATCCGGGTACATAAACATCAACAGGAATAACCCTGTCAACACCTTTCAGAACGTGGTAGCCGTGTTCCCAGTAAGGTCCTCCGCAGTTTGAGCAGCTTCCCATGGAAATTACATATTTAGGATCGGGCATTTGTTCATACAATCTTTTAATTCTCAATGCCATTTTAAGAGTAACTGTACCTGAAATTATTATAAGGTCGGCTTGTCTCGGAGAGGGTCTCGGCATAACTCCGAACCTGTCGAAGTCGTAATGTGAAGCAGAAGTTGCCATCATTTCAATCGCACAGCAGGCTAGTCCGAAGCTCATCTGCCACAGAGAAGAAAGCCTTGCCCAGTTAAAAAGGTCTTCCACATTGGTTATTACAATGTTGTCGTCTGTAAACTGCTTATCTAATAATCCCATATTAAACAACCGCTTCCGGTTTTATTTCTTCAACTGCCCTTTTTTCTTCAGATAAATTCTCTTTATTAATTACCGGAGGAATTACTTTCGGTTTTGCCCATTCCAGGTCGCCTTTCCGCCATTCGTAAACCATACCCAGACCGAGCAGAAACAGGAAAACAGCACCGACTAGAAATCCTCCTAGCCCGAATTCTTTATACACTAAAGTCCAGGGTATCAGCAGCACTACTTCCACGTCAAAAATTAAAAAGATAAGTGCAACCACGTAAAACCTTATATTAAACTTTACCCATGGAGAACCGATTGTATCTTCTCCGCATTCATAAATTAAAAGTTTTTCTTTTGTCGGTTTGGCGGGTCTTATTAGTTTTGCAACGAAGACAACGACTACAACGAACAAAATAGCCGTTAAAAAGAAGATAAAAATTTTGCCAAATTCAGTCAGCATGCGTGTAAATTAATTCCGGTCAAAAATAAAATAATAGAATTCTAATACCAATTTCTTTTTAATTTATTAAAAAATGCCCAATTATTATTAAATCACCGGCTTTTTCAATATATATGCCAGCGGGAAAAAATTAAAAATAATCTGGTAAATCTTTGAAAATATAGATTTCATTTCAAGTCGATTATCGGTATTAAGATTAATTACAATCAGTTTCTAAGCTGTGAGAATTTTCAAAAAAGTTATGAACAAAAAAACAGTATCCGCTTAAGTTTGATTATATATTCAATTCAAACTATATTTTGAAAAATAATAAAAAAATTACCGATGCGTCCAACCTATGCTGTAATTAACCTAAAAAAGCTAAAAAAAAATTTTTTGAATATAAGAGAAAAAGTCGGCATAACAAAGATAATGGCAGTAATTAAAGCTGATGCATATGGACACGGAGTTGAAGAAGTTGTAAAAACATTAAATTCTCTTAAAGATAAAAGACCCGAGTATTATGCCGTTGCCATCCCCGATGAAGGAGTTGAATTTAGGAGAATAAAAGTTGAACAGCCCATCCTGGTCCTGGAGCCTTTTGATGTAATGCAGGTCCATAAATTAATTGAAAATGAATTGATCGCAACTGTTTTTACGGACAGGCATTTGGGAATTTTACTTGAAGGAACAAAAAAACACAGGCTCGAAAATCCCGGCTACAGAATTAAAGTTCATGTAAAAATTGATACCGGAATGAACAGGATCGGGATAAGATTTGATGAGGCACTCGGATTTATCCGCAATTTAAATAACGATAAGAATTTTTTAATTGAAGGGGTATATACTCATTTTGCAACTTCCGATGAAAAGAATAAAGATTTTTCCATGCTGCAGCTCGGCAGGTTCAACAGCATTCTTGCAGAACTGAAAAAAGATAAAATTAATATCGGAATAATTCATACTGCCAACAGCGGGGCAATACTCGACATTCCCGATTCTTATTTCAATATGGTAAGGCCGGGTATTGCAATGTACGGCTACTATCCTTCGAAGGAAACAAGCGAATCAATTAAGCTGGATCCTGTAATGTCTTTAATTTCCGAAGTATCTTCGGTAAAGACGATTGAAGCCGGGGAAACCGTAAGCTACGGAAGAACATTCAAAGCTTCACGCAGAACAAAAATTATCTCGGTCCCCATCGGCTATGCGGATGGATTCAGCAGGGGATTATCTAATAAGGCTAGGGCAATTATTAATGGTAAATTATATCCCCAGATAGGAAACGTTACTATGGATAGAACAATGTTTAATGTTTTTGACGACGATATAAAAGTCGGAGATAAAGTTACTCTGCTCGGTAAAGAAGCAGGACTTGAAATTTCGGCTTATGACTGGGCTGAAATCCTAAATACAATTCCGTATGAAGTAATGTGCGGTATCAGCAAACGTGTCCCCCGGGTTTATGTAAATTAATGAATCTCGTAAAGCAATATATCACTCAAACAATTTCATCGGCTTCCAATAATCTTCGATTAAGCACTGAAAAGATTGAAGTTGTTGCCCTGCTGCGGCAGGCAATCAATCAATCGGACAGCCTTGAAGAAGATTTCAGAAAGATGAAAACAATTACAGCGCTCTCCAAGCTTGCAATCAAATTAAACGAGATTTATAACTATTTAACTAAAGAACAGGTCGATTTTCAGAAAATATCGCAAAAGTTCAATGAACACAGCCAGTATTTAATCAGAGATCTTAACCAGATGCTCGATTCGGTTTCCCCGGCTTCTTTTAAAACTTTACTTGATAAAGTTCAGAATAATTCCGAACCCGCCGGAGAAATAAAAAAAGAAGAAGATACTGCAGCAGTTAAAGAAGAGGAAACTGCGGCAGTACCTGAACAGGTTCCGGAAAGTGAACCTGCAGCAGTAAGTGAAAAGATTCAGCCTAAGGAAGATGAAAATAAAAGCCCCGGCAATGGAAACACTGAAGATGATAAAGATTTTAAGGAGCAAATTCTGCTGCCGATAAGGCCGCTGGACGATTTCCTGAAAAAAATCTCTTCCGGAAGCCCGGAAACGGGCAATTTAGACGATTATTTAATTATCTTAAAAGAAAATGGAATTGTTTCTTACGATAAAGGATACAGCACTGTAGCGCATATGCACGACACCATTTATAAAGCTTTAAAATTATTTAAATCGGGCGGATTGAAGCCGACAAAGGAGGTAACGGAATCGCTGCGAGCATGTTTGATAGTGATAGCTACTTTGATAAGAAATAAAGCAGTTGATATAACAACTTATTTAAATTTAGCCGAAGAGTTCGGGAAAAGAATTGAAACAATAAAACAGGATAAAAATTAATGGATTTATTCGCAGTTATTATGGCAGGCGGAGTTGGTTCACGGTTTTGGCCGAGAAGTAAAGAAAAATCACCCAAGCAATTACTGAAGATATTCGGTGAATACACCATGATCCAGCAGACCGTGGAAAGATTAAGCGGCATTATTCCTAATGAAAATATATATATAATAACTAACAAGATTCAAAAGCCGGAAATAATAAATCAGCTTCCGGAAATTCCATGCGACAACGTCATTGAAGAACCGTTTGGAAGAAATACTGCTGCATGCATCGGGCTTGCTTCCGTATTAATCCAGAAAAAATCTAAAGATGCGGTAACTATAATTCTTCCTTCCGATCATATAATTAAAAACATCGAAGCTTTTCACGATACTCTCCTTAATGCCGCGGATTTTGCTTTTAAATCGGGCGGACTTGTTACAATCGGAATAGTGCCGACCCGGCCGGAAACCGGTTACGGTTATATTCAAATTGATGAACGGAAAGTTTCGGAAAATATTTATAAGGTATACACGTTTGCCGAGAAACCGAATTATGCAACTGCCATGCGGTTCATGGAAAGCGGAGATTTTTTATGGAACAGCGGTATGTTTATCTGGCGGACAGATGCGGTTCTCGATGAAATAAAATTGTATATGCCCGACTTAGCCGATGGTTTGAAAAAAATTAAAGAATCAATCAACACTCCTGATTATGACAAAATTCTGAATAATGTTTACGGCAGACTAAAGAATATTTCTATTGATTACGGGATAATGGAAAAATCAAATAAAGTGTTTTTAACTAAAGGTGAATTCGTATGGAGTGATGTAGGGAGCTGGGAAGAAGTTTATCAGCTTTCCGAAAAAAAACCGGACGGGAACGTGCTGAACGGAAATATTTATACCGATATGACGGTTGATTCCTATGTTTTTTCCCCGGAAAAGTTTACTGCAGTTATAGGTGTGGAAAATTTGATAATTATAAATACAGACGATGCATTATTGGTATGCCGCAGAGACCAGGCGCAGGAGGTAAAAAAAGTTATAGACTTTTTAAAGATGAATAAGCTGACTGAACATCTTTGAGAAATTAATAACTGAAGTTACGCAATTGTCATGCTGAACTTGCCGCCAAAGGTCGTCAGACTCCGCAGAGTTCATAGAATCTCGTTGAGTCCGACAGACTCACCGGAGTCTGGCGACCGTTAGATTCTACGGAATCTAACGATCTGACGGACTCTGCGAGCGAGCCTCGCTTTCAGCGGGTTTCAGCATCTTAAAATAATCTAAAAATGAAGAT
>DAISZW010000047.1:10079-20219 GCA_036824595.1 Ignavibacteriaceae bacterium | reverse complement strand
CAGAGTACGGATATGACTGCCGTCGACATCGGCATCGGTCATTAAAATTACTTTTCCGTAACGGGCTTTATTAGGATCAAAATCGGGTCCAAGCCCGGCGCCGATCGCCGATATCAATGCTTTGATTTCATTGTTCTCAAGAATTTTATTCAGCTTGGCTTTTTCAACGTTTAAGATTTTTCCTCTCAGAGGAAGAATCGCCTGGAATCTTCTGTCTCTTCCCTGCTTAGCGGAACCGCCCGCGGAATCCCCCTCAACAATGTAGATCTCGCAGTGCTCAGGATCGGTGATCGAACAATCTGCAAGTTTACCCGGAAGATTCATATTGTCGAGCGCATTTTTTCTGCGGGCCAAATCCCGAGCTTTCCTTGCAGCTTCCCTGGCTTCAGCAGCACGCATGCATTTTTCGATTATTCTTTTACCAATAGACGGATTTTCTTCGAGATGTTCGGCAAGTTTTTCTCCGACTAAAGTTTCTACAGCAGATTTGGTTTCACTGTTGCCCAATTTAGTTTTTGTCTGACCCTCAAACTGAGGCTCTGCTACTTTAACAGAAATAACCGCGGTTAGTCCTTCTCTAAAATCATCCCCTGTAAGTGCAATCTTTCCTTCTTTCACCAATCCGTTTTTATATGCATAATTATTCAGGGTTCTTGTGAGTGCAGTTTTAAATCCAACAAGATGGGTACCTCCCTCGTGCGTATTTATATCATTAACGTAAGAAAAAATATTTTCTGTGTAGCTGTCGCTGTACTGGAATGCAATTTCAATCGGCGTATTATCCTTTTCACCTTCAATATAAATTGTTTTATGCAGCGGCTCTCTATTTTCATCGAGATATTTTACAAACTCAACCAATCCTCCTTTGAAATGGAAGGTTTCTTCTTCTCCGCCTTCTCTTTCATCAACGAGCTTGATGGTTATGGTTTTATTCAGATATGCAAGCTCCCTCATCCTTTCGGCAAGGGTATCGAATTTAAATTTAAATGTTTTAAATATCTCTTTATCCGGGTAAAAAGTTACTTTTGTGCCGGATTCCTTCTTTTTTAACTTTCCGATTTCCTTTACAGGCTTTACGGCAACACCTCTTTTATATTCCTGGAAGTAAACGGCTCCGTTTCTTCTTACTTCAACCTTGAGCCATTCAGATAAAGCATTTACTACAGACACACCAACCCCGTGCAGTCCCCCGGATACTTTGTAACTGGCCTTATCAAACTTACCTCCTGCATGAAGCATCGTCATTACAACTTCCAGCGCCGAGCGCTTTTCTTCAGGATGCATATCCACCGGTATTCCCCTGCCGTTATCTTCGACCGAAATACTTTCGTCCTTAAGTATTTTAACCGTAATATAATCGGCATACCCTGCTAATGCCTCATCTATGCTGTTGTCAACCACTTCATTAACCAGATGATGAAGTCCGCGCGGACCCACATCACCGATGTACATTGCAGGCCGCTTGCGTACGGCTTCCAATCCTTTTAATACATTTATACTTTTCGCACTATATTCACTTTGGCTTTTAGCTGTCATATTGAATCCTATGTTAATAAAACTTAATCAGGGAAGAAATTTAATCCACTTTATCCGTTCTTCTTTGTAATAATTATTTATTCTTCCAACGATAATTGAATCCTGAAACTTTAATTCACTCCTCCATGCCGGATTTTCAACCTTCAGATACAGAACTTTTTTTTCAACTTTCACAGGCTTTGCAATTTTATCCAGAGCAGGGAAGATTGTTAGAAAATCAATTGCGACATCCGACTGCTTGATTACATTCCGGATTTTTTCAAATCCGGGTTCGTTATTAATTATTTCTCCGATGCTGACAAATCCTTTAAGCATATACAGCTTCTCCTTTATTTAACTTTATGATTGTGTCATCATCGGTTTTTACTAGGAAAGAAAAATTTGCAAAATCGGTAATTGTAATGAATGCCTGCCCTACTTCGCGCAGATATTCGCTTATCTTAAGTGAACGGGATGCATCAAGCTCTCCGAAAACATCGTCAAGAAGAAATATCGGGGCTTTCCCGGTTACCTCTTTTAAATAAAAGAATTCTGCGAATCTTAATACAACCTGAAACGTTTTATGCTGCCCCTGCGAGCCGAACATCCTGAGGTTTAAATTATTTATTTCAAAGATAAAATCATCCCTGTGCGGCCCGACTAAATTGATTCCCCTTCTAATCTCTTCTTCCCTTCTTCCGTTTAGCAATTCGGAAAATCTCTCTTCAATATCTGTCTTTTCGTTTATTTCATCGCTTGCGGTTTCCCCCAGCAAATAAGCATATTTTATTTTAGGCAGCTCCTCATCTTCCATAATTCTTTTATATGAGACGGATATATATTCATCAAATTCATTTGCAAATTTTATTCTTGATCTAATCAGCTCCGCTCCTGTCTGGATTAATTTTGCCGACCAGGCTTCGAGTTCATCAAATGAGTTTCTGCTTCTGTTTTCCTTTATGCTTGTTAAAAGTGAGGACCGGTGCCGCAGAGTTCTGTTGTAGTCAAGCAAATTTTTTAAATAAGCATCGCTTGCCTGTGAAATTACAGAATCCACAAATTTTCTTCTGTCTCCCGGCGATCCCTGGGTTATCAAATGATCTGCAGGGGTTAACAAAACAACGGGATATTTTCCAATTACATCAGCGGCGCGGTTTATATGCTTATTGTTTTGGAAGTAGAATTTTTTATTTTCAATTAAAGAATAGTATACCCTTGCCTCACTGCTGCTTACTCCGGCTTTTGTCTCGAAAAAGCCTGTTATTTCGAATTCATTCTCGTTGAACCTGACCACTTCGCTGTCTGATTTTGAACTATTGCTTCTAGTCGTACATAGATAATAAATTGCTTCAAGTATTGAGGTTTTCCCCTGCCCATTACCGCCTACTATGTAGTTTAATGACCCGGAAAATTTTAGCTGAATTTCTGTATGGCTCCTAAAATTTTTTAAATTGATTGAAGATAAAATCATATTTAATTATTTAACCGTACAGGCATCAGAAGCAGCAGCAAGTCTTCATTTTTTTCTTTCTCTGAAGGTTCGATTATGCATGCTTTAGTCGGAGAATGAAGCTTAAATAAAATTTCTTCCTGGTTGATATGAGTTAAAATATCATTCACATACGATGTGTTGAATCCGATATCCATCGGTTCGCCTGTATATTCGCAGTTAACCATTTCCTTTGCATTCGAACCGCGGTCGATATCTTCTGCGGAAATTTCCAATCCTTTGCCGCTAATTGAGAATTTAACTTGTTTTGAGCTTGAGGTTGAGAAAAGCATCATTCTTTTTACCGAAGAGTGCAGGTCGCTGGTTTTTATTTTTAAAATGTTTTCATTCTCCAAAGGAATCACACTGTTGTATGCAGGATACTTTTCACCTATTAATCTGGAAATAAATTCCAGGTCTCCCAATATAAAGGAGACATTTGTCTTGCTGAGGTAAATTTTAACGTCGCCTTCTCCAAGCAGTTTCGATAAAACATTTATTGCTCTCTCCGGAATAATATACTGCTCGTTTTTATCCGACTTAATGGATGTGTTCACAAGTTTTACAAGCCTGTGGCCATCCGTAGCTACAAATCTTAATCCCTCTTCAGAAAATTCAAATAGTGTTCCGGTCATTGCCGGACGCATATCTTCTTTGCTCATCGCAAACGACGTCTGCTCAATAGCTTTTCTTAAATCTTCAGCGTTTATGTTTACTTCTTTTTCTTTGGAAACAACAGGAATATCGGGAAAGTCTTCCGGAGAGGAATAACTCAAATTGTAAACTCCGTTATCCGTCTTCAGCTTAAGTTTTGCATTTGCTTCCGCTTGAAAGTGAATATTAGTATCATTCAATGATCTTACTATATCGTAGAGCAGGCGGGCGGGTACAACCATTTTTATATTTTCATCTGCCGCAACATTTAAGGAGGACTTTAAAGAAATCTCAATATCGGTAGCAGTAACCGTAAGCAATCCGTCTTTTATATCGAAAAGAAAATTTTCCAGAATCGGCATTGGTGTTCTGGATGGGACCGCTGGAATTATTTTCGATAACAATTTTTCTAGGACTTTGCTATTGATTTTGAATTCCATTTATTTGTCTCCTTTTAAACATTCAAAGATATGAAAATTGCGCCCGAATCTCAATGGAAAATATACAACTGCGGAGCCATTAATCCCAAAAAAATGTCCATAAAAAAGAAGGTATTTGGCGTTTTTTTTCTACTAGTATATGTTCTTGTTTATACATTTATAAGCATTCTTAAAAAGGTCCTCTTTTAAGAAAATTTTTATCGCTTTTGTTAACAAATGCAGTTCGGTATTTTTATGAGCGCTAAGTTTTCTAACTCAGTAATCCACATGTAAACGGGTTTATATAATTATTAATATGGTTTATTTAAATAATATAGATTAATTATAAAGATGTTAATATGTTGATATCTCCGAGACTTTCATATAAACTTTAATTTTTAATCCTGATCAACGAAAAAAATAAAAAAATTGAAAAGGTTATTGTTAATATCATTCCGCTTTCACAAAGATATTAACATCATGTTAATTTGTATTATCTTACCAACAACTTATTCGCACCTTATCAACAGCATACCAACATCTAATAAAAAAATAAAGCTCCCGGAGGAGCTTGTATATTCAAAAAATATTTAAGATTATTAAGAACAATTAATTTCTATCTGGTTTTTCAACTGCAGCACCAGTTCATTTAAAGAAGGATCTTTTAAAATGTCATTTTCAATTGATGAGCAGGCGTGAATAACCGTAGAATGATCCCTGCCGCCGAAATGAAGTCCTATTGTTTTCAAAGAAGACTTCGTCAATTCTTTTGATAAATACATTGCCAGTTGTCTCGCAAGAACTATCTCCTTTTTTCTTGTTTTATCCCTCAGCTTGTTTTCATCTACATTCAGATAAGCGCAGACAATTTTGGTTATATTTTCAATCGTAACATTTACTTTCCGGTCAGTTGCGATTTCTCTTACAATTTTCTTTGTTATATCGAGATTAATTTCTTTAGAATTCAGCGAGGCATTTGCAAGCAGTTTTATAAGGCAGCCTTCGAGCTCCCTGATATTCGAAGTTATATTGCTTGCGATGTATTCTATAATGTCGTTGGAAATACCCATTCCATAATCATCGGCTTTTCTTTTCAAGATTGCAATTCTTGTTTCGAGGTCCGGAGGCTGAATGTCTGCGGTAAGTCCCCATTGAAAACGGGAAATCAGCCTGTCATCCAGGCCATTTAAATCTTTGGGAGGCCGGTCGCTTGAGAGAATAACCTGCTTGCTGGCCTGGTGGAGAGTATTGAAGATATGAAAAAAGTGATCCTGAGTTTTTTCTTTTCCTATAAGGAACTGGATGTCGTCGATTATTAATACATCCATGCTGCGGTAGAAACTGGAGAATTCATTCACTTTGTTTGATTGAATAGATTCTACAAATTCTACGGTAAAAATATCTGATGAAAGATAGATTACTCTCTTTGCAGGCCAGATAGCAACAATCTTATTTCCCACTGCTTGTATCAGGTGAGTTTTTCCTAAACCAACTCCTCCATAAATGAACAGCGGATTAAAAGTTGTTTCTCCCGGATTTTCGCTAATTGCAAAAGCCGCAGCCCTTGCAAGCTGGTTGCCTTCACCTTTTATAAAATTTTCAAATGTGTATCTTGGATTCAGAAAGGTTTCAAAATCTTTTTTTGGTGATGTAAATTCCTGTTCCTTCATTTTTTCATCCGCATGCCGCGGCTGCATTTCTTCAGATTCTTTTTCTTCCGAGATAATATAAGCAAGCCTGGCATTTTCTCCCAGCACCTGGCGTATAGTTCTATTTATAAGCGTATTATAATGCTCATCTATCCATTCCCAGAAAAACTGACTCGGCAGTTGAATCTTTAGAATCGAATTATTCAGCTCGAATGGTTTAATAGGTAGGAACCAAGTATTGAAAGTCATCTGCGTAACATTTTCTTTAATGGTTTTTAGGCATTCTTTCCAGGCAGATTGACATTCAATGTTCGGTACTTTTATGTCCATAATGAGACTTTTTTCAATTGCAGCAGTGTCGGCCATAATTTATTTATCCACATTTATAAAGAATAAAAAAGCTAATAAAACAAGTATTTTTTTATAATATCAAAGAAGGCAGCCGCCCTTATTCACATTTTGCTAACATTAAGTAATTTTCGGTAAGCCCTTAGATTTTACTTAGTTAGGGAAACTTTTTTGAAATATCCACATAAAATACTATTTGCATTGATTAGGATTGAAGGATAAAAATTATGTGAAACATTTTCACATAAAAAAGTTATCCACAAAATATAAACAAGGTTTTGTTGCGCCCAGCTCTGCAAAAGATAAAAAGTAAAAGAGAAGCATGCAAATTAATTCTTAGAAAAAAAAATTATTTATGCAAAAATTCTGTAATTAGCAGAATTTAATTACATTGTATATTTATCAACGAATATTTAGCTTTGTAATCTTTTAATAATAAGGAGATATAAATGAAGCGAACATACCAGCCGAGCAACAGAAAAAGAAAAAACAAGCATGGATTTAGAGAGCGTATGAAGACTAAAAACGGCCGGAAAGTACTTGCAAGAAGGCGCTCCAAAGGAAGAAAAAAGTTAACAGTTAGTGATGAAAAATAATTTTAATAAGGATTTCCCAAGGATTTTAAGTGGAAAATTCCAAAAAGAAGTTTGGACTTTCCAGAAATGAAAGGATAAAAAGCAAAAAGGATTTTGAAAAAATCTTTTCGGAAGGAGAAACCTTATTCTCTTCAGATAAAAAAATCAGGGCACTATATATACTTGATCACATCCCGGAGTCTGCAGGAATAAAAATAGCTGCGGCGGTAAGTAAAAGAAACGGCACTGCAGTTTGGAGAAACAGAATAAAGAGACTTCTAAAAGAGAGCTTCCGCTTAAATAAAGAGATATTAAACAAAATTTGCATTGAAAAGAATATTACAATAAAGGTTGTCTTTGCATTTATTTTAACTTCAAAAGAGATGAAGACTGTCGGATTGAAAGATGTTATGCCGGGCGTTGTGGAAGTAATGCAGAAACTCCAAAAAAAACTGTAATGCGGAAAATATTCATATATTTAATTAAATTTTATCAGATGGTTATTTCACCTTTATTCCCTTCTGTCTGCCGTTTTTCTCCTTCCTGTTCCGAGTATGCTGTCCAGGCTTTTACAAAGTATGGTGCATTTAAAGGTTCGATTAAAACTGTTTGGCGGATATTACGGTGCAATCCGTTTTCAAAAGGAGGCTATGACCCGGTTGAATAACGGACAATTTTCGAAAAAGTTTATCCAAGAATTCCTTAAACTGAGTTTAAATAATGGATAGAAATACTACAATAGCTTTTATATTAATAACAGGCATAATAATCCTGTGGCTCTTTCTTAACACTCCGACTCCTGAAAAACAGCCGGTTAAGCCGAAAAGCACAACAGAATTAAAAGATACTTCGGTTGTTGAAAAAAAAGAACCGAGACAAGTACCTGAAGTGGTACAGGATAGTGTGAAATTAGGGCGGTATTTCAGTTCTGTTAGTAAAAAAGAAGAGATTATTACGATAGAAACTGACCTTGCAGTTATTGAGCTCTCCAGCAAAGGGGGGAATATCAGAAAATACTACCTTAAAGAATTTAACAACTGGTATTCGGCTGATAAAAAGGATGAGGGGAGTATCTATAAAAGCAAGGTTCAATTAATTCCTCGGGGGCAGGAATCAATAGAAAATTCGTACAACATTTCCTTTGTTTCCAGCGACGGAAGGGCAATAAATACTGCCGATTTATTTTTCAATACGTCATCCCGCAGAAGCAAATATATTCTTATAAAAAATGATTCAATAACAATCACATACTCACTTAAAACAGAAACCGGCGGCATTATTGATAAGAAATATCAATTTCACGGAAATAAATATCATATTGATTCTGATATTGAGCTGACAAATATGAACGATATTATAAGCAATAACGCTTATGATATTGTTTGGAATAACGGGATCCGCTTTGTTGAAGAAAATTCCGTTGATGAAGCTACTTATGCAATGGCAAACGTGTATTACGGCGATGAGGTAGTAGATGTAGATGCTTCGGGGGAAGAGAATCTAAAAAAAGAATTTAACGGAAGAGTAGATTGGCTGGGTATAAGAAATAAATATTTTGCGGCTATCATCGTACCCGATAATCCCGCTAATGTTGAAGGAGCTTACATTGACGGCAGAAGCAAGCAGTCTCCGAACAGCGGCGTACATGAATACTACGATGTTCGTTTAACAATTCCATTTAAAGAGCTGAAGTACCAGAAGCATTCCTTTACATTATATATAGGCCCGGTTGACTATGATATTCTGGCTCAGTACGGGAAAAAACTTGAAGCAATAGTAAACTTCGGAAGTTTCTTCGGATTAAAGTTTATTGTGCGTCCGATAGCCGAATATATTTTGCTCCCCCTATTTAACTTTCTTCATACATTCATACCTAATTACGGTTTTGTAATAATAGTTTTTTCTTTAATTATTAAAATCGTTCTTTATCCGTTGACAAAAAGCAGTTTCCAATCGATGAAAAAAATGCAAATGCTTCAGCCCAAGATTGTTGAAATCAGGGAGAAGTTTAAAGATGATCCCCAAAAGATGAATAAGGAAACTATGAAGCTTTATTCTACCTACGGGATTAATCCTGCAGGCGGCTGCTTACCGTTGCTTTTGCAAATGCCTATCTTTGTTGCCTTGTGGGGATTATTTCAGGCAGCCATTGAATTACGGCAGCAGCCCTTTGTTTTCTGGATCACCGATTTATCCAGGCCGGATGTAGTTTATGATCTATCCTTTAAGCTGCCGCTTTTTGGAGTTGACAAGATAAGCGGTCTTGCACTATTAATGGGAATTACAACTTTCATACAGCAGAAAATGAGCGTGAAAGATCCGAAACAGCAGATGCTTGTCTATGTAATGCCGGTTATGCTTACAATAATGTTTATGAGTTTCCCTTCTGGGTTGAATCTTTATTATTTCATGTTTAATATTTTTTCTATCGCGCAACAGTATTATATTAATCATAAACACAGCGACATGGTTTTAGAGCCTGTAAAGAATCCTAAAAAATCGAAAGGTTTTATGCAAAAGATGATGGAAGCTGCCGAGCAGAGTGCGAAAACACAGCAGAAACGAAGGCGGTAATTTTTAAAGAGGCAGCTTTCATGTAAAGATGCCTCTTGCTTTCTTAAGCGCACCCGTTTAATATACATGAAACTGATTAACAAAATTTCTATATTCCTTTTAATCTCCTTCCTTAAATGCTATTCGCAGGATACTTTAACCCTTTCGCTGGATACTACTCCTAAAAGTCTTCCGTTCGGATTAATGCAGCAGCTGCCTAAAGACAGGGCTACCGTCTCCCTTGCTCTCAGCGGCGGGGGCGCAAGAGGTATTGCCCAAATCGGTGTGCTCCGCGCATTTGAAGAAGCGGGCATTCCTATAGATGTAATTGTCGGAACAAGTATTGGAAGCATTATCGGCGGATTATATGCCGCAGGTTATTCCATTGATCAGCTTGATTCAATTGCTAGAAATACCGATTGGGATAATCTGCTTTCATTTGAACATCAAACCAACAGAACAGAGCTTTTTGTTGATCAAAAGGTAACTGCGGATAAAGCAATATTCACACTAAGACTTAAAGGTCTTACACCCGTTCTCCCGACCGCCATAAATGACGGTCAAAAACTTTCAAATTATTTAAACCTTTTAGCACTACAAGCCCCGATACATGTGAAATCAAGCTTTGATGAACTGAAAATAAAATTCAGGGCAGTTTGTACCGATCTGGTATCCGGCAACGGAGTAATCATAAGCAGCGGTTCGTTAAGCCAGGCGATGCGTGCAAGTTCAAGCGTATCATTCTTTTTATCACCTGTAAAAATGGATTCTCTTATGTTGGTAGACGGCGGTCTGGTGGCTAATATTCCTGCTAAGACTGCTGCCGATATAGGCTGCGATATAGTTGTAGCCATTAATACAACAAGCGGTCTGCATCCGCTGGAAGAACTGCTGTACCCCTGGGTAATTGCGGATCAAGTTGTCAGCATCCCGATAAA